>JBJKOR010000248.1:0-7335 GCA_046707185.1 Anaerolineales bacterium
ATTTTAAATCATCCAGCGCTCTCTGTGCGCTGGGAATATATCTTTCGACAGGCTTGCTTGAATCGGCGGGCGTGTCAACTTTTATGGCATCTTGATTATTTACTACTTGTGCAACCTTTTGTGCGATTTCAAGGATTGAAAAAGTTTCTTCATTGCCTACATTGTAAGGCCTCACTGATTGGCCTTTGAATAAAATCGTCCATAACCAAATTGCTAAATCTGCCGCGTAAAGATAAGAGCGCATTGGCGTTCCGTCTCCTTTTACAACAATTGGCCCGCCGTTCAATCCATCACGGATGAAGTTGCCGATGGCAAAATGCGCGTCCAGCGGCAGATAGGGACCGACAAATGCAAAGCAGCGCGCGATCTTCGTTTCGATATTTGTTTCGCGTGCGTATAACGCACATAAATGTTCGGCGATTCTCTTTCCTTGGCCATAAGCGGACTTCGGGTCCATCGGGTCGGGCGCGCCGGGATAATCTTCGGGAATATGCGTTAACTCTGGGGGTTGCTTTCCGTAGACCGCGCCGGAACTCGTTAATAGAAATTTTCTTGCGCCGCAATATTTTGCAAAATCCAAAGTATGCCGCGTGCCTTCGATGATCGTGTCCAGCATCAATAATGGATTCTCGTCATTGAGTTTCGCACTCGATTCTGTCGCGGCGTGGATGATGTGGCTGAATGTGCCGCGCGGAAAGTCGAAGGTGCGGATGTCGCCTTTGATAAGCGTGACCGCCTCGTTGTCCGCGAGATGCGGCGCTTTGGTGCGAAATGAATCCGGCGACCGAGTTAAGACAGTCGCATGGGCATCGAGTCCTAATCTTTCATTTGCCCAAATAAAACTTTCCAGCAGCCAGCAACCAAAGAAGCCTGTTCCGCCGGTGATGAAAATACGTTTGCCGCGCAATTCGTCCCACAGATCGCGCGTGTGGCCGATGACATGATTTAGGTCTTCGATAGATACAGTCATGGCATTTTGAAAAAAAGCTGTTTGCCGAAATGGAATGTTATATAAATCATAGCAACGATGAATGCTGTCGCTGAAAGATAATCAAGGACGCGTTGGTAGATTGGGATTTCCCATTCAGGCTGGATGTGTTTGGCGAAAAGCGCCATTGTCTCTTTATCCGCAACAGGGAATCGCTCGAATGGGCGGTTGCCATTAATTTCGGGATAAACGTAACCGGTTGGATCGGTCATATTGTAGTAACCGCCGGAAATATTCCAGATCGAGCCGGGAACGACTTCGGGATGAAAATATTCCAGCCTGTATCCGAAGATCGGCTCATACAGATTCAAATTGCTGGCATGGTCGAGCAGCGCCTGAGTGTTACTGTATTCCGTCCCAATGCTGGTTACATCCAGCGATGACCCGCCGGATTGGATTTCGTTGAAATATTCCTGTCCGGCGCGAACATCATAATAACGAGCAAACAAATCGCTCCTGAAGAGGAAATAGGCGCCGAGGGGCAAAAGCGCTGCCACATTAAAGGCGATGAACATCAAGGCAGCGTGTTGCATGTTCGCCCAGCGGTTGTAAATGAGCGCAGCAGCCAATGCAAGCGGGAAAATAAACGCGGCGGCAAAACGAACATTGACATGCAGTGAACTTAGGATGGGTAAGTGTTGAAGATATGGATAGAGCACGCCCTTTGCAAGTGTGAATTCAATAGTAACCCAGATGGATAGGACAAGAAAGATGACGGCTATGAGCCGGCGATTTTCGAACAATTTGTTTACATACTTCCCCGGGTGATGGAAAAATTTATCCACTCCGATCAATAGGATTATGAACACGACCGGCGTAAGCGACATATCCATTTCCCAGTAGTTGTAGTTGGCGCGCGTTACGGTGAAGATCAAGTCTTGGATACGGTCCGGATTTAAGCCCGCGATTTGAAAGAGCGGCGCGAGATTCATTGTCCCCAATAGTTGAAGGATCAAGCCAAAGAATCCCAGCGGGATGGTTGTGGGGTAGTGGTCTGCAATCGTCCTTGGAAAGAAACGCATGAATGAGAATACGGCGGCTAATTTGGAGGCCGATATGATCAGACCAACAACACCTCCCATGAGGAGGATGGCTGCCCATCTTTTCCACATGAAAGTCGAAGGATTGTAAATGTATACGATTGGGAGAGCAATCAAAGTGGATAAACCGATCACGATGATAATGAAATACCCTGCAGAATGAATCAGAAGGGCCAGCGCTAAACCCGTAAGGACTGCTGCGATGAGCGGGCTTAAAGTCTGATCCAATAAAAGGACGAGAAAGATCGGAAGCAATGGATACGTGATGTAGCCCAAATGCCCTTCAATCGCTCTTTCGATGATAAAGCCGTTGGCAGAGAAAAATACGGCCCCCAATATGCTTGAAGTCCAGTGCAAATTTAACGTGTGGCGGAGGAAATACTCGCAAGCGATAAAGCCAATGCTGATATAAACAATGAGCGAAACCAGCACCGCCTGCCAGCGTGGCAAAAATACGGCTAGGAGAGCCACAAGCGAGAACTGCCCATTATTCGGGTTCGGGAAAGCTGGAATCCCGCCGCCGAAACTTGGCGTAAACCATTGGATGGCAAGGCCATTAAGCCGAAAATGCAATGCGGTATCCAATAGGCTGGGAATTGCAAGGCTGTAGTCGGCGCCCACGAAGGGGTACTTTAGGTTTATGTAATAGATCAGAAACCCATTAATGATGATGAGATTTGCTAAAACGAAAATCAGGCGCAGTTTTGTTGTTTTCATTTTGTTATCGAACCTTTGCGAAGCAAAGTTGAGTCAAGGTATCGCTAACGTAATCGAGCATTTGATTCGTCAGTCCCGGGTAAACGCCGATCCAAAAAACGCGCTGCATCACCTCGTCTGCATGTGGAAGCTTGCCAACAACTCGATACTTTTGATTTCGGTAGGCGGGCTGGCGGATCAGGTTGCCGCCAAATAAAAGACGCGTGGCGATCTTGTGATCTTCGAGCCAACGAACGGCATTGTCGCGCGTGAAGGCCGCTTCAGGTCGGACATAGAGCGGAAATCCAAACCAGGAGGGATTCGAGTTGGGCGTTGCTTGCGGAAGAATGAAATGATCTTGCAGCTCACTCAAGCATTGATAGAGTTAGGCTAAGTTTTCGCGGCGTTTCTGAATGAAAGCAGGAAGTTTTTTTAATTGCGAAACCCCAACCGCGGCCTGCATATCGGTGGCTTTCAAGTTGTAGCCGATGTGTGAGTAGCTGTATTTGTGATCGTAGCCCTGCGGCAGTTCGCCGAGCTGCCATTTGAAGCGTTTGCCGCATGTGTTTTCCTTGCCGGGATCGCACCAGCAGTCGCGCCCCCAATCACGGAACGATTCGATCAGCTTTTTGAGTTTAGGCTTATCAGTTAGTACCGCGCCGCCTTCGCCCATCGTGATGTGATGCGCCGGGTAAAAGCTGACCGTGGCAACATCGCCAAATCGTCCAACCGGTTGGTTATTGTATGTCGCGCCAGTGGCATCGCAACAATCCTCGATTAACCATAAGTTGTGTTCTTTGCAAAATGCTGTGACCGCATCAAGATTAAACGGATTGCCCAAGGTGTGTGCAATCATCACTGCACGCGTCCTGTCCGATAATGCGGCCTCGAGTTGTATGACGTTAATGTTGTACGTTGGAATATCAACGTCCACAAAGACCGGTACAAGATTATTTTGGAAAATGGGATTGACGGTTGTCGGAAAACCGGTGGCAATCGTGATGACTTCGTCGCCGGGCCTGAGCTGTCGTTCGCCAAGTGCGGGCGAAGTCAAACATGTCAACGCCAGCAAATTCGCGGATGAGCCGGAGTTGACCAAAATGGCGTGCCGCATATGGAAGAAGCGCGCAAATTCGATTTCGAATTGGTGCGCGAATCTTCCGGTGGTTAGCCAAAAGTCCAGTGATGAGTCGATCAAGGATTGAAGATCGCCCGCGTCGAAAACGCGACCGGAAACCGGCACGTTGGATTCGCCGGGAATGAATTCGCGTTGGGGAAATGCTTCTGAAAAATAATCGGCAGCGAGCGAAAGGATTTGAGCGCGCAACGCTTCAGCTTTTGTATTCATCGCCAAAAAACTTTCTGTACCATTCAATCGTTTTCTCTAAACCTTCATCCAACGAAAAGAGCGGATGCCAATCAAGGATTTGTCTTGCTTTTTCGGCGCTTAGATATTGATGGCGAATCTCATTTTGGACTTCGTCGTGGATTTTAGGTTCCAGTCTCGAATTCATCAATTCGAGAATCCGATTCACGATCTCGTGGACCGTGACTTGAATCTCGTTCGAGAAATTGAACGCCTCGCCCTTGAGTTCTGGCTGTTGGGCTAGTTTCTCAGCTAAAAGCATATACGCCGCTGCACCATCTTCGACATAAAAATAGTCGCGGATATATTTTCCGTCCGAGCGGATGACCGGATTTTGTCCGCGCAAGATGGAGCGGATCGTTCCGGGAATGATGCGGTTCCAATTCAAGTCGCCGCCGCCATAGAAATTTCCGCAGCGTGTGATCGCCACCGGCAAGCCAAAGCTGACGGCGTAGGTCTTTGCAATCAGGTCCGCCGCCGACTTGCTGACGTCGTACGGATGTTGCCCTTGAAGCGGCGTGTTTTCGTCGTAAGGTAGCTTTTCCTGGTCGCCGTACGCTTTGTCGGACGATGCAATCACGACTTGTTTTACGCTTGGACTTCGGCGGCAGGCTTCCAAAAGATTCCATGTACCTTGAATGTTTGATTCGAAGGTTGAGATCGGATTTCGATTCGCAATCGTGACGATGGTTTGTGCTGCGAGATGGATCACGGTATTGATTTCGTATTCGCCCAATGTGCGTTCGATAATTTCGCGGTCGCGAATATCACCGCGTACAACTTTCACCTGGTCGATCAGATGCTCGCGAACCAATTCGCTTTGCGGCACCCAATCGCGGACGAGACAAACAACATCCGCGCCCGCATCAATCAATCGGCACACTAACCAGCTTCCGACTAGGCCCGTTCCGCCTGTGACAAAGGTCGGGCGATCTAACCAAAAGGATTTGTTTAAATTATCATTCATAAATATTATTTAGCCATGTCGCTGCGAGCGCTGGTCGGGTAGACAGTGTACTTCTGCTGTATCGAGACCAAGCGACCGCGAAGCGCGCCTTTGGCAAGCAATCTCCTCGAACATCCATTGGCTGTTATTTGAGATTGCCACGTCGCCGCTGGTTTCGCTACACCCGCTTCGTTCGTTACTCAACCAGCGCGGCTCCTCGCAATGACATACTAATCCCATATCTTCCATGGCGCATTGCCTTCCCGCCAAAGTTTTTCCAATAGATGGACATCGCGCAATGTGTCCATGCTTTGCCAAAAAGCTTCGTGTTGATAGGCGGTAAGTTGACCATCCGCCGCGATTTTTTCCAACGACTCGAATTCCCAGGCGGTTTGATCGCCTTCAATGTAATTTATGATTTCCGGCTGAACTACGAAGAAGCCGCCATTGATCCAGCCTTCGCCGATTTGCGGCTTTTCTTTGAATTCAGTGACCTTGCCATCGTCGAGAACCATTTGTCCAAAGCGCGCCGGAGGACGAACAGCGGTCAGCGTTACCAATCTTTTTTGGGCGCGGTGAAATGCGATCAGGTTGCGAATGTTGATATTGCTAACGCCGTCGCCGTATGTTAACATGAACGGTTCGTGCCCGATGAATTCTGCAACGCGCTTAACGCGTCCGCCAGTGTTCGTATCTGCCCCAGTGTCCAAAAGATGAACATCCCAGTCTTCACTGCTGCCTTCGTGGATTTTGACTTCTCCGCTCTTTAATCGCACAGTCAAGTTGCGTGCATGATAATGATAGTTGATAAAATAATCTTTGATCATATCACCGCGATATCCCAAGGCGATCACGAACTCTTTGAAGCCATAGGCTGCATAGATGTTCATAATGTGCCACAGGATCGGTCTGCCGCCGATCTCAACCATCGGTTTGGGCTTGAGGGTGGTCTCCTCCGAAAGGCGGGTGCCCAGACCACCCGCGAGAATGGCTACTTTCATGTGCGTTTCCATGTTTTTATTCTAAGCGCGACAACCATCTTTGAACCGCGTTGGTATGAATTTGAAATATGTCGTTGCGAGACTTGCGATGCAAGTCGTGGCAATCTCAACCAACCATCAAACGGGAGATTGCTTTGTCGCTTTGCTCCTCGCAATGACATCTGTCATTTCAAATATTTCTTCTGCCACTCGAACAACTTATTCAGCGCCTCAATCGGCGAAAGTGAATTCGCGTCCACTTCCCCAAGTTCATCCAGCAGGGGGTTGGTTTCTGGGAAAAGCGCGGCTTGCTGGGCAATATGCGGATTGATGTTTACCGCGCGCCCCGAAGATTTTTCCAGTTCAGCCATGATCTCGTTGGCGCGTTGGATGACTGGCGCAGGCAAACCAGCCAGTTGCGCCACGTGGATGCCGTAGGATTTATCTGCGCCGCCCGCCACGATCTTGTGCAGGAACACCACACTGCCATCCGCTTCGGTTACGGCTACGTTGTAGTTGCGGACACCGGGCAGCAGATCCGCCAATTGGGTCAGTTCATGATAGTGCGTCGCGAAAAGTGTCTTGGCGCGCAGATGCGGATGATTATGGATATATTCGATGATTCCCCATGCAATCGAGAGGCCGTCATACGTCGAAGTGCCGCGCCCGATTTCATCAAGAATCAATAGCGAGCGCGAAGTGGCATGATGCAGGATATTTGCCGCTTCGATCATCTCGACCATGAACGTGGATTGCCCGGCATGGATTTCATCCTGTGCGCCGATGCGGGTGAAGATGCGATCCACCAATCCGATTTTCGCAGAAGAAGCCGGAACGAACGAACCCATTTGCGCCATCAAAACGATTAGCGCGGTTTGCCGCAGATAGGTCGATTTACCGGACATGTTCGGCCCGGTGATGACGCGCACGATTTCGCCCTTTTCGAAGATGACATCATTCGGTACGTATCTCCCCGAGCTTGTCGAAGGGTCGAAGTGCAGACTCTGCTCGACGACCGGGTGCCTGCCCTCGTGAATTTCCAACCCGCTTCCTTCCACGACTTCGGGTCGGACATAGTCTCCCAAAGCGGATGCCTCCGCCAGGGCTGCCAGCACATCCAACTCTGCCAAGACTCTTGCAATTCCCAAAAGTTTATGCGCCGACTTTGACAGCGTTGCACAAATTTCTTTGAATAATCGCAATTCGATTTCGCGGATGCGTTCTTCCGCATTCAAAACCAGCGTTTCGTATTCCTTCATCTCTGGCGTGATGAAACGTTCCGCGTTGACCAACGTTTGTTTGCGGATGTAATTTTCCGG
>JBJKOR010000249.1:0-9309 GCA_046707185.1 Anaerolineales bacterium
GTGCTGGCGATACGCTCCCTCACCGGGCAGGCCGAAGTACGGGAGACGCCGCATGAGGTAGGCGATATTGTTGATGAGAATATCCTCCGCACCGATTAAAACCGTCGGGCGTAGAATCGCATAAGACATTCCCGATTCGATCACAGCTTTTTCGTTGGCGGCTTTACCCCAAAAGTAGGGGAGCGGCGAATTGGCAGATGGGTTGGTAATGCTGATGTGGACGATCCGCTTCACGTCTGCGCGCGAGGCGGCATGGATCAATTTGCGCGTGTTCTCCACCGCGCGCGGCTGCGTATTCGCGCCGTAATCAAATCGAATCCAATATGTGTTTACTAAAACATCCACGCCTTTTAGCGAATCGACCAAGCCTGCTTCGTTTTCGAAATCCAATGGAAAAGCTTTGACTTGGCCGTTGAACGGATCGGGGCGGTTCGGATGATTGGTCAGCGTAGTCACTTGCTCGCCGCGCTCCAATAAGCGTTGGGCAATATATTTTCCCGAATACGAAAATGCACCGGTAATTGCAACCTTCATTCAAATTCCTATTTGAGTATCTTTAAAATATTTTGCACAGTATTGATGCCGAGACCATCGAGACGCGAGATGGCGTGCGATAGATTGTCAATGGCATCGAAGAAATCTTGAAGCGCTTGGACGCGTTCCAACAGGAATTTCCTTTCCGCTTCATCCATCGACCCTTTGGCGGCGTTCAGTTTCTCGAGTGTTTCCTGCACCGAACGGATGGCTTGGTCGAACTCGCGACTTTGCCTTTCGCCCATGATGGAACGGATCGCTTTGTAGAAATCCGTCTCGGTTTCGTAATAATCCTTGCGGTCGCCGAGCCGCGACGAGCGGTAGACCAACCCAAGGCGCGCCAGTGAGCGCACGTTGGTGCTGACCGCGCCCTTGGTCAATCCGCTTTGGCTGACGATTTCGTCGAGCGAGAGGGGATTGGGCGACATGTACAGCACAGCGAACACTGCACCGACGCCTTTTGGGTATCCCCAAAAATGGCTGATGTGACTCATGCCTTCGATGAATTCTTTTTTAATTTGATCGGATGTTTTTGTCATAGCTTTTATATAGTATGTTTAGTAATTACTAAATAAAGTATATAGTAAGGATTGAGTTTTGTCAAGAAGCACACCTTTGGCGAGCAATCTCCAATGAAAAAGGAGGAGATCGCTTCGGGGAATCTCGCCCTGAGCCTGTCGAAGGGTACCCCCCGCAATGACATATTATTGATTGGGGAAAAGCGTTGGAATGATGTCGACGGGTGAAATGTTGGCAGGAAGATTCTTATAGCTGCTAATGGGAACTCGTAAAGTCTTCTGGTTGCTTTGGGATTTGAAGGTAAAGGCAACGAAGCCCGCTTGAGGTCCGGTGATGGAATCGGGTGGAAGGTCCTCGACAATCTTCATCGTATTGACAATCCAAGTTCCAAGCTCGTTATTGTCCGTAAGATCATTCACGTTGACGGTGAAATAGAAATCCGTTTCCATCGCGCTGAAGGTGGATTGACCTGTGCTGGCATAAACACAATTTTCGCCATAGGCTTCGGCGCGCCCACTGGCTTCGGGTTGAAGCTGCTTGATTGCGGCGTCAATTTGCGCGGTGACATCCGGCAGGCTTTGATTCGCCTGAACGTAGGCGCACGGTTCGATGGTCGGAGTGACCATCGGCATTCCCGTGAGCGCCGACGTATTCGGCGTTAGGCTCGGGGCAGGCAGAACGGTTGGCGCTTGAGAGGTGCAAGCAGTGACGAAGATGGCCGCTAACGCAATCAGGATATATTTGTTCATTGCTTCTGATGTATTATTTTACCTTAAGCTCAGTTTGACACAAATAAATATTCTTATCGCGCTGAGCGGAGACCATAGTCGAAGTGTGGATTTTGGTTCTAAGCGGGCCCTTCGACTTCGTTGTATGCTGCTCAGGACGGTCTACTCTTATCCCGAACTCAAATTACCTTACATAAGAATTTGGCACTCCCGATTATTTTGGAAGTGCCAAATTGAACAAGAACCGATCATTATTCTGGATTGTTTTGCCATAAACGAACCGTACTTTGTGTGCCGCAGGCATCGCGCAGACTGCATCCCTGACAACCATCGCCGCAGTTGACATAAGGCTTGATAAGTCCTGCACGCTGCAAATGTTCGAGCATGGCTTCTACAAGCTCCGGCGTTGTTCCAAGTCGCTTCGCCAGCTCATGGGTTTCCAATGTGCCGCCTGCCTGAATTTCTTTGAGAAGTTCTTCCAGCATCGCTAAAGTCCAATGGCAAGCGCTGTGTGATAAACAAGAGCGCTGGCCCCAATTGAGATCACAAGGAGCAAGGCAATATTCGATAACGTCCAACCCCATGAGTCTGTTTCCTGACGGATAACCGCCACGGTCGCCATGCACGGAATGAACAGCATGGTCGCAACCAGAAACGAAAGCGCAGACGCCGTGGAATAGGTGGCCGTGAGCATTTGGGACAAACCCGCGTTCGAGCTGCTGCCGAAAATCACGCCCAGCGTGGCAATGGCATTCTCCTTGGCAGGAAAGCTGGTGATCAGGGCGACTGTCAAACGCCAATCCAAGCCCATCCAACTGCCAATCGGCGCAACCAATCTGCCGAACTGCATCAGGTAGCTGGTATCGAAATTTCCGCTGGGAAGTTCAGAAAGCACCCAGATAACTATGGAAATCGCAAGGATATACGTGCCGGCTTTTTTTACAAAAGATATGGAACGCTGCCAAACCAACAAACCAATGGTGCGGGCGTTCGGAAGATGATACAACGGCATTTCCATGATGAAGGCCGAGCGCTGTCCTTTGAAAATGATCTTGTTCAGCACGGAACCGCTCAGGACCAAAATAAGGAGGGACAATAAAACTAATGACCATGAAACGAGCAGGGCATTGGAACCAAAAAATGCTGGAGCTAAAAATGCCACAACTGCCATGCGCGCCGTGCACGGCACCAACGGTGCGATCAGGATGGTCAAAAAGCGCGCGGACTTCGACTCGATGACGCGAGTACCCATAATGGACGGTACATTGCAGCCAAAGCCGAGAAATAGCGGCAGGAACGACTTCCCGTGCAAGCCCATCAAGTGCATCAGGTTATCCATCACATAGGCCGCGCGTGCCATGTAGCCGACATCTTCCAGAAGACCGAAGGCGGCGAAGAAGATAACCATGATGGGGAGGAAGGTGATCACCGCGCCCGCGCCGCCGAGAATGCCATCCGCTGCGAAGCCTTGGACCCAGAACGGCGTGTTCACCAGCGATTGCCTTGCCAGGTCTGATAACCCGCCAACGACCCGCGTATCCAGCCATTCCTGAATGGGCGAGCCGATGGTGAACGTCAGCCAGAATACGATTCCCAGGATTCCGGCCAGAATGACCAGCCCCCAAATCGGATGCGTTGCCCAGCGATCCAGGCGCTGAGTCAATGTGATCTGACCCATCTTTGGCTGTACAACCGCAGCGCGGATCATGCGTCCGATCCATTCGTACCGTCCCGAAGCGACTGCCAGATACGCATCGTCGTGCTGACGGAGAACATCCTGGACAATGTCCCACTTGTCTCCCGGCAATGCGCTTTGCATCATGCGCATAATCTCCGAGTCGCCTTCCAACAGCTTGAGGGCCACCCAATCAACGGGATAAGGCTGGGGAACATACGCGGTAATGTGACGGGAGATTTCTTCCAGGATGGCGCGGTGATCCGCTCGGATCTCCGGTAGGCGCGGCTTCATGACACGGCGGCCGTCCAGTACATCCTGAATCATCTTAAGCAGTTCCTGTATCCCTGTAGTGTGGGTGGCGGTCATCGGAAGGACAGGGACGCCCAACGCCGCTTCCAATACTTCCGGCTCGATATGCATGCCTTCCTGTGCGGCAACATCGATCATGTTCAATGCCACGATGATGGGAGCCTGCAAAGCCACAAGTTCTGCCACCAAATAAAGACTGCGTTCAAGATTTGCGGCGTTGACCACTGCCACGACCAGGTCGGGCTGCTCTCTGATGATGAACTCACGAGCAATGATTTCCTCTGGTGAATTGGCCGTCAGGCTGTATGTGCCGGGCAGGTCCACGATGCCGAACTCGCGGCCATTTTCGATGAATTTTCCTTCGCGCCTTTCGACGGTCTTGCCGGGCCAATTGCCCACGTGCTGATGCAGGCCAGTGAGGATATTGAATACAGTCGATTTGCCCACGTTAGGCTGACCAGCCAACGCGATCAGCGGTATTTTCTCCCTAACCGTTGCCTGCGTTGGCACCAAAGTTTCGTGGACACGGTTCATTCTGCGCTTCGCTCCACGATGATTTTGGCGGCTTCACCGCGTCCCAAAGCCACGCGTGTTCCGCGTACTGTGACGATCAATGGACCGCGTCCGTAGTTTTGGGTCATATTCACTCGCGCCCCTGGCGTAAATCCCAGTGACGTGAGTCGATTGGTTACGGCGCGCCCGCTGTCGAACGCGACAATGACCGCCCGTTCATTCACAGCTAGTTTTGCCAGCGGGATTTGGTTTTCATTAACCATTCTCGTCTCCGAATACAGAAATTTGAAACTTTCATCTCTCTCTCGATCTCTCCGTTCTATTTTCACGTTCAGTTCACGATTAACCTGTATAATGTACATTGATTCCAGTTCTTTCTGTGATTAGTATATGCTAATCCGGCAAATTAGTATAATGGAACATGTACGTATTTTTGGTGACAAACATCCATAATTTGGATACAACCTATGGAAAAACCCAGCACGACAATCGAAGATTATCTCTCCCTGATTTTTGTCCTGGAACGGGACAATGAACCAGTAATTGGGACTCATCTAGCCGAGCTTCTGAAAGTAAGCCCGCCTACAGTTACCAACACCTTGAAACGGATGGTGCGCGATAAGCTCATTGTCATGGACGCAAAAGGCACCCATCTGACGAAAGCAGGACTGAAATTGGCGCAAGTCGTTGTGCGCCGCCACATGTTGACAGAATGGATGATGGTGAAGAGATTATCCTGGTCCAAGCTGCATCAGGAAGCCCATAATCTCGAACATGCCATCTCGGCAGAAGCAGAGACCGCTTTGCTCGAGGAACTGGGACATCCTCAAACCTGTCCACACGGCAATCCGTTACCGGGTTGTGAAGATGCGGTGTCCGGCTGGCTGCCCCTCACGAAGGCCAGGCAGGGAGAAAGAGTCGTCATCCGGCGCATCCACGAGATCGCGGAGCAGAATCTGGAATTGATGACTTTTTTGGAGGGCAAAGGAATTGTGCCCGGCGTCCAAGCTGTGATAGGGGAGGTGCTGCCTTTCAACCAAACCATAACCCTTGAAGTTCAGGGACAGACCGTGACACTGGGTTTTGCCTCGGCGCGCCAGATTTTTATGGAACATTTGGCTGGCGAAAAATCTTCGTCGAGCTGAGCGTCGCAAAGTTTTTTAAAGTTCACTGCGGAACGTCTCGAAGCAGAAAAGCACCACGAGGGGACGTCTTCTATTTCAACACTTCCATGGCCGCGGCCGCCATCAGCGCTGTGCCGCGCACCAGCGCTTCCTCATCGAAATCGAATTTGGGATGGTGATGGCCGTAATCGAGATGCCGCTCGTGATTGTTCGAGCCAATGAAGAAATAACAGCCCGGAACTTTCTCCTGCATGAACGCCATATCTTCGGCGCCCATCGTCATGTAAGGCGCGGTATCGATCGTGGAATCCGATAAGAGCCGTTGCGCGGTCTCCTGGACTTTTCCTGTAATCGCACCATCGTTGATGACCGCCGGCGTGACGCGCTTGACATCGACTTCGACGCGGCATCCCATGGTTTCACCCACGCCTCGGACGATCTGTTCGAATCGTTCCAGGACTTTTTTGCGGACATCCAAATCGAAAGTGCGGATCGTGCCCGTGAGTTCCGCCTCCTGCGGGATGACGTTGAAAGCTGTTCCCGAGTGAACCGTCGTCACGCTGACAACGGCAGATTGCAATGATCCAACGTTCCTCGATGTGATCGTTTGCAAGGCATCGATAACTTGACTCGCTGCGACGATGGGATCGATCGTCAAATTTGGCGCCGCACCATGCCCGCCTTTACCAATGAGTTTCACCGTAAATAATTCCGCTCCGGCCATCACCGGCCCCTTCGCCGCGCCGATCCAGCCGACGGGTTTTTCGTTCCACAAGTGCATCGAAAGAGTCCGTTCCACTTTCGGGCCTTCGAGGACGCCATCGCGGATCATCATTTCGTTACCGCCCATTTCCTCGCCGCTGAAGCCTTCCTCGGATGGCTGGAAACAAAACTTGATCGTGCCGTGCAAATCCTCGCGATGATTTTGTAGAATCTTGGCAACGGTCAGACCCATGGCCGTGTGACCATCATGTCCGCAGGCGTGCATCACGCCCCGGTTCTGCGAAGCGTATTCCGCGCCGGTTTCTTCGACCATGGGCAGTGCGTCCATATCGAAACGCAGCAGAATCACCGGTCCCGGTTCTGACCCTTCGAGCAATCCCACCACGCCGGTCTTGCCAACGCCTTTCGTGACTTCGAGTCCGAGCGCTTCGAGTTCTTTTGCCACGATGCCGCCCGTGCGGACTTCCTGGAATCCGAGTTCTGGGTGTACGTGGAAATCGCGGCGCATGGATTGGGTATAGGGAAATAAGGCGCGTGCTTCTTTGATAAAGTCGATCATGGCGTGTCTCCTTTTTGTTATGCACCGTCCCGAAGGCTTTGGCAAGGGACCTGCTTGAATTGCGAAAGCCTTCGGGACGTTCTGCGTAAAGTGAGTTACTGATATGGATTTCCGTGAGCGGGGAAAATCCCTTTAACTTGATGTCGGTAAATTCTTTCCCAGCTTGCTTTGGTTACATCATCCACGGCGAGATTGCGCGGAGGCAGGTCTCCAGTGAAGACGGAGCCATCATCCAGAATCAAAGTCACATGATCGTCGCTGTGACCGGGTGTCGGGATGATCTCACCGTCGAGTCCCAGGTCTTTCAGGAATTTTCGACTCTCTTCGAATTTCAGGGTGATGTTGCCGATCGGCTGGATTTCCAGATAAGGCATGTGCTTTGATTTCAAATAATCTGCCAACGGCTTGACAAAATCCACCTGGCTTTCCATCAGAATCAATTTTGCGCCGCGAGCCTTGAGTTCCTGGACGGCTCCAGCATGATCCATGTGGAAGTGCGTAACGAGAATATAGCGAACTTCTTCCGGCGCGATTCCTTTGCGCTTGAACACCGCAAGAAATTCGGGGAACATGCCGGGCCAGCCGCAATCTACCAGCATCTTTCCACCTTTGATGTCGAGCGCATAATAGTTGGTGGAGCGGTAGCCAAGGTTGACGATGTTCATTGAGTTGGAAAGTTGGAAGGTTCGAAGGTCGGAAGGTTGAGCATTATTAATTTCATCGCGCTGAGCGGAGGGCGTTCTTCCCACAGTCGAAGCGTGGCGATTGGTACGCTTCGACTGCGCTCGCTTGGTCTCGATACGTGCTTCGACACGGCTTCGCCAGTCAGCACTACTCGAAGCGCTCGCTCCGCTCAGCGCGATTATCGTTACTGCCCATATTTGACGACGCGGAATTTGTCCTCGAAGCGCGGATTCTCGTCCGTGCTGTCTTCCGTGTGGCGTGACTTCATGCGTTCCTTGAACTTTTCAGGGTCGCCGACTTGCGTCTTATGTTCGAGCAAAGCCTGCAAGCGAACCGGCCACGTTTCGGTCACATCCAGCGTGACGTTGGGCTGGTTGGTCAGCGTGACCCAGACTTCGTTCACCTTGTGCGGCTCCAATCCTTCTTCGAGAAGTTCCGGAAAATAGGTTTTATTTCCCGGGGCGGGGAAGACCGCATCCAGCGCGGCCTGACCGGCGGCGCGATGGTCGGGATGATAGATTCCGTATCCGGCAAATAAATTCTGCGGATCGGATGTCACGAGGATATTCGGCTTGAAGCGGCGGATGGCGCGCAAAATGTCGCGGCGCAGGTCAAGGTCGGGGACGAGGTAGCCGTCCGGACGTTCCAGCCAATGAACCGCTTTTGCGCCGATGACTTTCGCAGCGTTGGCTTGTTCTTCATGTCGAATCGCACATAACTTGTCAGTGGTCATGTCCGCTGAGGTGGTGTCGTTGAAGCCTTTGTCGCCGCAGGTCAAGAGAAAATACGTGATGTTGTGTCCGGCGCGTGCCCAACGCGCGAGCGTTGCGCCGCAGAAGAATTCGGGGTCGTCCGGATGTGCAAGGACGACCAAAATGTTTTGGGGCATTTCCCAATTATCGGGTTGTTCGGTCATGATGATTTTTTTCGATGGTGTTGTTTATGTTTGCTGGATTTTCCGCATGTGCATCCGCCGCCTTCGTGACGATCACACGGCGCTTCGGATTTGCGGCGCAAGGCATCGAGTTCGTCCCACGGCTGGAGGCTGGCTTGCTCGAAGGTTTCGGTAAAGGTCTTGCCTTCCTCGCCTTGGAATAGAACGACGACCTTGTTGCTGAGCGGCATGACATCCACCACTTTGCCTTCGCCGCGCGGCGTGAGCACATGCTTGTTGCGCTTTGGAAGTTGTTTGCGGGCTTCCACATATTGCTCGTATTCGTAAACAAGACAACAGCGCAGGCGTCCGCACATGCCTGTGATTTCTTCCGGCGTCAGCGAGATGCCTTGCTCTTTCGCCATCTTGATCGAGATGGGACTGAAATCGGTCAGGAATTTTGAACAACAGCGAGTCTCGAGTCCGCAAGCGCCCATGCCGCCGATCAGTTTTGCCACATCGCGCGGCCCGATCTGGCGCAGTTCGGTATGGGTGTTTGGATACAATTCCTGCATATCCTTCTTCAGCGTCTTGAGGTCCGCCTTATCTTCGCTTTCGGTGCTGAAGAGAAATGCCAGGCGCGTGCCATCGTAGTTATATTCGGCGGCGATGATCTTTACGCCTTCGAGATTGAGTTCCGCGGCGCGGGCGCGGCAGTTGATCATGGCCTCGGTCTGTTTGGATTGCCAGGATTGCAGGAGCAATAGGTCGCGCGGGGTGGCGCGTCGTTCGACGGATTTCCAGCCTCCCTCCGGGACCGGCGGCGGTGCTTGTAAAATGGTCACTACCTCGCCAAGATGTCTGCCGCGTGTGGTATCCACAATGACGTGCTCGCCGGTTTGGATGTCGGGCAGGGCGGATGAATCGAAGTGATAAACTTTTCCAATTTTGGTGAAACGTACACCGATAATGTTTGGTTGCATGGAAGGTATTATACCGTAAGGGCGTTGGTTATTACATCGTATCGCCACCGGACTTATAATAGGTTCCGTTATGTTGGAAAT
>JBJKOR010000250.1:0-3753 GCA_046707185.1 Anaerolineales bacterium
GCCGTCCATCCAAGTGACCTTACGATCCGCCACGCAGTGGTTTGGGAGCAGTGAAGCTCATCGCTGATGTCGCGGATCGGAGGAACCGTCCCGGACTTGCGGATCAGTTTGTCGATCTCGGCTTTTAGTTGGTCGTACTCAGATCGGGTCAGCCTGGACATATCGAAACATTTGTCTCGAAAGAGGATTTGGCTCAGTTTGCCGCCGGAACGGTTGGGGAGGTTGGGAAACATTTGTTTCTACCACCCCTGCCCCATCTGCCCCGCTCCGGGAAGAAGGGAAACGGGAGCCACTATCGAAACATTTGTTCCTAGCATACTCCTACACGCATAAAAATGTCAAGGCTTCGCTGCCGCGCGGCGGATCGGCGATATCGCCTCGCTGGAAGCGGCGATGGCGCTGTTTGGTAAAGCGCAGAGGAAGTGCCTTGCCGTCTAATACAAAAAACCGCCTCCAAAGGAGACGGTCTTTCGGCAAAATCAGGTTGAGCGCAATCACGAACTGACATCTTCCAACTTCACCCCCCTCCCTGCTCGAAGGCTTTGCCGCGCTCGTTCGACCCGCGCCAGAAAACGAGGATCGTGTTCGAGCCGGTATTCAAACCAATCGTCTTCTGACGTAAAGCCGACTAGAATTCCAGCAGGTTTTCCATGCCGCGTAATGACGATCTCCTCTTTCTCTGCCTGACGCAGATATTTGGATAGATCGTCTTTGACATCACTCAGAGCCACTGTTTTCATAAGGTTCTCCTGTTTCTTCCAGCCACTGCGCGGCATCCTCTTTGAAAACAATCGCCAGGATTTCAACGGCTTCGGCAGTCACATCGTAGAACACACGCACATCTTCAACGCGCAGACGGTATTGTGGGCGTGATATTCCTCGCAGGCGCTTGATCCGGCTTTTAGAACGTTTCGTGGGCTCAACCCGCAAGTGGCGCTCTATCGCATCCCGAACAGCGGCGCGCAGACTGGCTTTCAACCTGTGAAGGTCTTCAACGGCTTCGGGAGCGAAGACAATCTCGTATTTCATTCTGGCTACATTATAGCCAGAATCTGCATTCGGTCAACCGCGCTGGGGGACTCTCCCCTTCCCCTAACAAAAAACCGCCTCATAAAAGAGACGGTCTTCCGGCCTCGCGAACGAGGACTTTTGGGGGTATGCCGCTGCAACTTCGACAGCGTGATGATGATTATATCACGATCGCGAATCCAACTCGGCAGGAAGAGCACCTGCACCTTCGGCAGGCCAAACACCCATCCCTGACTTTTGCGCGGCTAGCCACAAGCCGCGATCAAATACAGCGAACGTGACGGACGCATTGAGCATGTCCCGCCAAGTCAAGGCGGCAGACAGATGCAGGGAATCGTATCCCCGCAGATTGTATTGCCGCGCCAGTTCGCACGCTCTTTCGATCACCCCCCCTGTCACGTTCAGCCGCGTGAACGACTGC
The DNA here is from genome assembly GCA_046707185.1 of Anaerolineales bacterium. GTDB lineage: Bacteria > Chloroflexota > Anaerolineae > Anaerolineales > Villigracilaceae > Fen-1038. Next base: position 1,451 of record JBJKOR010000250.1, read on the forward strand.
CAGTGTTCGAGAAAATCGCGCCAGACCTCCGCGCCAAGTTTGCTCGAAGCCAGTTCCATGCGAACTGCCTTTTGTATTGTCGCCGCCATTTCCACCTGCGTCACGACAATGCTGCCAAACACATGATCTCCAGAGTTCAACAATGCGACCACTTCATCGGAGCCTTCCTCACGGATGTACCGCTTGACCAGCGCGCTCGTATCCAGATATACAATCACCGCCGATCCTCCAGGATGAGATCCGACATCAGACGCTGACCGCGGTTGACCAGCTTTGGTTGGTACGTTTTCATGCGCCTGCCGTTCCACTCCAACAAACCGGCTGCCGATAGAATTCTCAGGCGTTCTGCCAGCGTGACATTTATTGGCACGATCTGACCGATCACTTTTCCGCGTTCCGTTACAGTGATCGTCTGCCCAGACTTGACACGCCGCAGATACTCACTCAATCGATTCTTCAGTTCGCGCGTGCCTACCTGTACATCTTTCATGGGAGCCTCCTGTACTCTAAAGGGATTAAAGCGAGTCTAGATATAGCCACATTGTACTTCATGTGGACACGCACATACAACCCGCCCTTCGATATCGTCTCGCCATCATGCCTCTGGCATGATCTTCGATTTGCAGCGAGGGCGGCCACTCTGAAAACAACGCGTTATTGCTCGAACAATTCTGCGTGCGAGCCGGTGCGGATGAGTCGCAATTCATCCTCCACAACAACATAGATCAAAACCCAATCCGGGGCAATATGACAATCGCGCGTTCTGGCATAATTTCCACGCAGGGGATGATCCTTGTACTTCACACTCAATGTTTCACCAGCGGCCAGCTGGCCGACAATCCTTTTCAACATCGTCAAATCCTTGCCCTGCTTCTGGAGACGCTTGAAGTCCTTTTGAAATTGTTTGGTGTAGCGAATTTGCCGCATCATGGCTTCAGGTCGTCAAAGAGGGCATCCGCATCCTTTGCGCCGCGCAGGTTCTTTCCAGCCAGCGCATCCGCTATCGCACGGCGGGTCTCTGCATTCGGGATCGAGACATCGAACGGCAGTCCCTTGCGCAGGTCGATCTGCTTGAAGAACAGGGTAACTGCCTGTGTGGTGGTCAGCCCCAGCTTGTCCAAAATGATCTCCGTCCGGCGTTTGAGATCGGCTTCCACGCGAATATTGACTTGTGTCATCTTGGTCATAAAGACTCCTTTTTGTATAGGATTTCCTATACAAGGTATTATACCCCCTTAAAGCGAAAAACCCGCCGGGGTTGAGGGGGCAACCACAGCAGGCTTTCCAAAACCCATTGTACCACATTCAGGCTCCTATTCCTTTCGCCCTGTCGACTTCCTTTTTCAAATCGAGGATCAAGGTCGTCAGCAATTCCCTGCACTTTGCCTCGCTTGGTATTTTGCGGAACTTCAATCTCACCGCGTGGCAGAGCTTCGATATTCGCGTGCTGAATAGGATCAATTCCGCTCCTTCCAGACCGCAGGCTGCTTGGGCGCGCAGATGTAAATCTACCATGTACAGATCTTCGTGCCTTTGGATCTGCTTTAGCGCGTCGTCCATCCACTCGTCGCCAATTTCAAGCGCATGTTCTTTATCGTATTCAGGCATTCGTTATTCCTCAAAATACAATGGCTGCCGTATCGTTTTCGACCGGCATAAACCCCAGCCGCTTCTTCACATCGTAGGCGCCCGTCCCCCAATAAAACGAATGCAGGCCGTGTTCCAGGCCCAGCCGAATGCCCTCGTAGAGCAGCGCAAAGTAGGCATAGCGCACTTCCTCGCGCAAGCCCATCAGGGTGAGCAGCTGCGCGCCGTTATCCTCGAACTCCGCCACGCATCCCACCAATTTCCCACCAACATCGCGCGCGGCTAACCACGTCCCATTCGCCATTCCCATGTTTTTCAATATCGCGCGCGCCCACGGATTACGCTCCGGCCCTTTGCGCACCTCCAGTGCGCGAAAGAGACTCTCGGCAGCCTCCAGATCGTCCACACTTCGATGACGGGTAATTGAGATGCCCTGATCTTCGATCCGGCGAAGATCGTGGCGAATCGCGCGGGCGGCCTTATTCGGTAAACCTGCAAGATACTCCTCGAAGCTGTGCACCTGAAGGTTCAGAACCATGCCCGGCGCGTGGAAAGAGTGGGGAATGGATCGGGGAACGGAACGCGCGGTGTCCATGTTCAAGCCGGTGAATAACAGCAGGGAACTCTTTTCCTGGCGGCGCAGCCGACGGCCAAGCCGCACAAGCTCTGTCAATCCATCTCTCGAAGAGTCCAGGATCAAGCCACTCATGTACGAC
>JBJKOR010000251.1:0-1065 GCA_046707185.1 Anaerolineales bacterium
TTTAGAAGATCAGACTGCCCGACTATAGAACTAAAACACTATCGAACTGCTGAACTACCGAATTACATGACTAATCCTCCCGTTTGCAATTACGAAGGCTCGGATTACCAATCTTCATTTTGGGATCAAGGCGGACGCGAATACGAGGACCGCGTTGAAGCGATTGCGTTGAAGCGCTTGCTTCCAAAAGGCGGACGTCTCATGCTCGAACTGGGAGCGGGCGCGGGACGCAACACGCCGCGTTATCTCGGCTTCGAGCGGATCGTCCTGCTTGATTATTCGCACACACAACTCGAGCAGGCGCAGCAGCGGTTAGGGAAATCTGACAAATACGTTTACGTTGCGGCGGATGTGTATCGTTTGCCGTTCGTTGATGGCTTATTCGATGCCGCGACGATGATCCGCACGTTGCACCACATGGCCGATGCACCGAAAGCCTTGAAACAAGTTCGAAATGTTTTGTCGCCGAACGCAGTCTTTATCTTGGAATTTGCCAATAAGCTGAATATCAAGGCCATCTTGCGTTACTGGCTTAAGCGTCAAACGTGGAGTCCCTTTACGCTGGAACCGGTGGAATTTGCAAAACTCAACTTTGATTTTCATCCGAAAGCGATTCGTAAATGGCTGACCGATTTGGATTTCAAAGTTGAAAAAGTTTTAACGGTTTCGCACTTTCGTATCGGGATTTTGAAGCGAATCATTCCAACTTCGATCTTGGTGCTCCTCGATTCGATTGTTCAGTGGACAGGCGAATTGTTTCAGTTGACGCCAAGCGTGTTTCTTAAGTGCCAAGTGTCAGGTGTCAAGTCTCAAGTTTTGGATGATAACCGTTTTGCTTCATCCACTATTCTCCATGACCCATTGTCCATCCTCAAATGTCCCAAATGTGGTTATGCCCCGCTGGAAGATAAAACAGATTATCTCGAATGTTCGAATTGCAGAAGCAAATGGGAAGTCAAAGATGGAATTTACGATTTCAGAGAACCGATGAAAGCATGAGCGACTTGTTTCTCTAACGGAGAATGTTATGCGTTTCGGAAGAATCTTCCTCGTGATCGTTGTGCT
>JBJKOR010000252.1:0-10069 GCA_046707185.1 Anaerolineales bacterium
GGCAAGGCCCAAAAGGTTTTCTTCGGCGCGGACCGCGTGGCGGCGAACGGCGATGTGGCAAATAAGATTGGCACGTATATGTTGGCGCTGGCTGCGTATGATAATAGCGCGCCGGTTTATTCTGTTGTGCCAACCTCGACCGTTGATTTATCGCTGGCGCATGGCGGATTGATTCCAATTGAAGAACGCGATCAAGATGAAGTCTTGGGTATCGAGTTTCATGGGCAGCGGATTGCGCCGAAAAATGCGAAGGCGCGCAATCCCGCTTTCGACATCACGCCGAATCGTTTGATCACGGCCATTGTCACGGAGAATGGGATCGTTTATCCGCCGTTCGAAATAAGCTTGAAGAAAATTGTGCATACGGATAACCGTGCATGAATTTCTAGACATTACAAGCAGGTCGTGATAAACTCCTGCCGTAAGAATTGGCGTGGCGCTCAGCACCACGCCTTTTCCTGTGATTTTGGAGGATGTGTGGACGTACTTATTACTGGCTCGGTTGCATACGATTATCTGATGACCTTCCCCGGTTTGTTCAAAGAACAGATTTTGCCGGAACGTTTGGCTTCCATTAGTTTATCTTTTCTCGTTGATTCGATGTCGAAGCAGCGCGGCGGCATCGCACCGAACATTGCATATACGATGGCGCTGCTGGGTGGGAGGCCGCGCGTGATGGCAACCGTGGGGGAAGACTTTTCGGATTACCGCGCCTGGCTCGAATCGAAAGGCGTGGATACTTCGCTGATGAAAGTGATCCCCGGAAAATTCACCGCTTCGTTCTTCGCGACCACCGATCAGGCTTCTGCCCAAATCGCCTCGTTCTATCCCGGGGCGATGGACGACTCTTCGACTCAGTCGCTCAAGGATTTGGATCAAAAACCGGATTTGGTGGTCGTTTCACCGTCCGCACCAGATGCGATGATGAAGTTTCCTGCCGAGTGCCGCGAGCTTGGGATCAAATACCTTTATGATCCAAGCCAGCAGGTGCTTCGTCTCGAAGGCAATGAAATTGCGCGCGACATGGAAGGCGCGTATTTTCTGTTCTGCAACGACTACGAGTTTGGCTTGATCTCGAAGAAGACCGGCTGGGATTTGAAGCAAATCTTGAAGCACGTGAAAATTGTGGTAATCACACGCGGCAAGGACGGCGCCTCTCTTTATACCGATGGGCAGGAGCACATAATTCCAACGGTTCCCGAACGTGAAATCGTCGATCCAACTGGTGTCGGAGATGCGTTTCGCGGCGGCTTCCTGACCGGTTATGCACACGGCTGGGATTGGGTAACATGCGGCGAAGTCGGATCGTTGGCGGCTGTTTATTGTCTCGAAGCGCGCGGGCCGCAGAGCCATAGTTATACAAGGAAAGAATTCGTCGAACGATTCAGACAGCAGTTTGATGATAAAGGCAGACTTGACAGTCTGCTTGGAGAGTAGAGAGCAGAAGCACTGCTCGAAATCTCTGGCCCACACTAATCTCTAATAATCTTTTCTCTAATCTCTGAAGGAGTTAAACCATGAGTAATAATTACGATATCAAAGATATCAACCAAGCCGAAGGCGGACGCCGCCGCATCGATTGGGCGGAACGCGAGATGCCCGTCCTGCGGCAGATCCGCGAGCGCTTCAAGAAAGAGAAACCGCTTAAGGGTGTCCGTCTTTCGGCGTGTTTGCATGTGACCACCGAGACCGCCAACTTGGCGCGCACACTGCATGAGGGCGGCGCAGATTTGGTGTTGACTGCATCCAATCCGCTATCCACGCAGGATGACGTTGCCGCGGCGCTGGTTAATATGTATGAGATTCCAACCTATGCCATCAAAGGCGAAGACAACGTTACGTATTACAAACATATCAGTGCGGCGCTCGATCACAAACCGCAGATGACAATGGATGATGGCGCGGATTTGGTCTCGACGATCCACAAGGACCGCCGAGAGCTTCTCCCGGATGTTATCGGCGGCACCGAAGAGACCACGACGGGTGTGATTCGCCTGCGTGCGATGGCGGCGGATAAGATGCTCAACTTCCCGGTCATCGCCGTCAACGATGCCATGACCAAGCACTTCTTCGACAATCGTTATGGCACAGGCCAATCCACGATCGATGGCATTGTGCGCGCTACGAATGTTTTGTTGGCAGGAAAGCGGTTTATCGTGGCCGGTTATGGCTGGTGCGGACGCGGTCTCGCCTCGCGCGCACGCGGCATGGGCGCCATCGTGATCGTCACGGAGGTGGATCCGCTCAAGGCCTTGGAAGCGGTCATGGACGGCTTCGAGGTTATGCCAATGGAAGAGGCGGCGAAGGTCGGCGACATCTTCTGCACACTGACCGGCGACATCAATGTGGTCGATCAGCATCACTTCGAGATCATGAAGGACGGCGCGATCGTTGCCAACTCCGGCCACTTCAATGTCGAGATCAATATTCCGGCGCTGGAAAAGATGTCGAAGGGCAAACCGAATCTCGTGCGGCCGTTCGTGGATCAATATACAACGACCGACGGGCGCAAGATCAACATCCTTGGCGAGGGACGCCTGATCAATCTCGCCTCCGCTGAAGGGCATCCAGCTTCCGTTATGGATATGTCTTTCGCCAACCAGGCTTTGTCCGCGGAGTATATGGTGAAGAACGCGGATAAGCTCGAGAAGCGCGTGTATGCCGTGCCCGAAGAAATCGACAACGAGATCGCTCGTTTGAAATTACAGGCGATGGGCATAAAGATCGATACGCTGACCGACAAGCAATTGAAATATCTGAATTCATGGCAGGAAGGGACGTAGAACAGTAATCAGTAATCAGTGATCGGTAAGCAGTAGGTAATTGAGACCTCGAGTAAATTACGCGGGGTCTTTATTTTTAATTTACGCCTGAGCAAATTGAAGGATCAATTTAGGAGATTGGTGGAATTGATGTTCCCGGCTTTTTGCGGGGTACTAATTATCGGCTAGGCAGACTCTGTTCTTTCCGCGTTTTTTGGCGTCCAACTCGGCCTGATCTGCTGCATGCAATAGTTCTTCCTTTGTCTTTCCATTGTCGGGAAGTGTTGCTATTCCCATACTGAACGTATAGCCAGAAATTGGTGCGCCATCATCCGATTTCTGTAAAGCAAATTTTTCCGCGGCTATTCGCAATCGTTCAGCCAACACGAAGGCATTGGCCATCGTGGTATAGGGGAGAATCAGCGCAAACTCCTCGCCGCCGTATCGGGCTGCCGTGTCGGGGCTTCTTACGCCATTCCTCAATAGCTTCGCCGCGGCTTTCAGTCTTTCATCGCCTGCCGGATGCCCCCATCGATCATTGAATTCTTTGAATGAGTCCATGTCGATGATGATCAGTGATAACGGATATTCATAGCGGGCTGCGCGGGCTACTTCATTTTCAAGAATACTATCGAAAGCCCGCCGGTTTGGAAGGTTGGTCAATGCATCCGTCAAGGCCAATTTCTGGACTTCCGAATGAAGGCGCGCATTTTCAGTAGCAATGGCTACCGAGCCGGCCAAGGCAGTCAAAACCTCCACATCGCCTTGTGTGAGAAGGTGACCGGGAGCAGCTTCCACATTCAGAATCCCAATTGCTTTGCCCTCCTTGAGCAGCGGCACGCAAATTTCACTTTCGATTTCGGGGGACACTCGCAGAAAATCCGGGTCTTTGGATACGTCTTGGATGAACTGAGTTTTTTGGGTTTGAATGGTCCGGCCCGTGACTCCATTTGTAATGGGAATTGTTTCATAAATCAAATCCGGAGGATAACCAACTTGTGCCCCAAATCGCAAGGTTTGACCGTTAATGGTGTAAATGCTGATGTATTTATAGTCGAACGTATCTTTTAACAATTGAACAACGGATTGAAAAATCTGTTGAATGTCCAAGGTGGATAATATGGTTTCTGATACAGATTGCATCATGATCAAGGCGCGCAGGTGTTCCTGGACCTGGGCATAGAGCCGGGCTTTTTGAATGGCAGTTCCCACATGACCCAGCAGCGTATGGAGTATTTGAACATATTCCTGGTCGAAGGCGTTGAGTGAATTCGTTTCCACATACAGAACTCCCAATAACTTCCCTTCGATTAACATGGGAACGCCAACCGCAGAGCCGCTTCGCCTTCCAATCGTAAAGTAGTGAGGATCGTGTTCGATGTCGGTGCAGATATAAGCCCGTTGTTGTTCAGCGGCATATCCAATGATGCCTTCTCCAATCTGCTGGCGGAACCCCGGCTGATAACCGAAATCTTCCGTACCGTTGATCGTCGTGACTTCGAGCTGGTTGCCATCTACGAGCAATGAGATCGCAGCCTCGGCATATCCGAAGCGATCGATCAGCGCATCCACCGTATATTGAAGGATTTTCCTTTCATCGAGACTCTTCGCCGCCATTTTGCTTACTTCTTCGAGAAGTGCCAACTGGGCCATCTTGCGCTGGACTGTGCTGGTCATGGTTATCAAGTTCCGCCGATACTCTTCGACGTCCAGCTCGAGCCGGGCACTGTTAAGGAAGAATAAATAGAAAGTCCAGATTGTGATCGAGCAGGTGAAAGCAAAAGAAGAAACGATGGTTGCCGGGTCGGACAGGAAATTGATCTGCTGCGGCTGGCTTAGTACATAGACTCCGCGTAAGACCTCGGCCAACGCCAAAAGCACGAAAATGATCGCGATGGTCCGACAGATTCGGCGTAGATTTATCGGCGCATAGCGGAATAAAGCTGCCGCCACGCCAAGCTCGATTAGTATGGATGCCGCCGAGGTGAGGAGGATGCGTGCGTTGGCATTTGGTTGCCAATAAGTCAGATATGCTTGGAGGAGAATATAGATCCCAAAAAGAGCGTGCCCCCAAAGATCAAAAGACCGCCGATCAAAAAAGCGAAGCACGCCATCGTAGATTAAAACCAGGCTGTATACCAGCAAGGCATTGCCGACACTAATTGAAAAGAAGTCTGGGATTCGACCTCGAAAGCCAAGCAGGATAAATCCAAACCCTATGCAAAAATCTGATAGAACCCAAAACCCAAAGCCCCGATATGTCTTTCTTGAGTGCCAATAAACTGTCAGCAACACGCCGAAGATGATCGGCATGATCGCTGAAAGAAGAACAATAATCCTAACTTCCATATATCAAAAGTACATAAGAGTGCACCGGAAAGCCCGTGAAGTGCCTATTTACGAGTAAGAACATTATAGCGCCATGTTTGGCCGAATATTCGAGATGGAGGCTTTTGCCTTGTTTTTGCAAGGAATCGCTGCCTTGCTGACTAAAATGTAAGGACTGTGATTGGTTTGACGATTCTCTGTGTCCCTGCTATGATTTTCGATATATGAAGACGAGCAATGGTACCCTGTTTCAAAGGCTCTGGCATCGCATCCAGGATTTATCCCGCTGGTTCAAGCCTGGACTTGGCGTCAAGCGCTGGATGTTGGTGACGTTGGTGGGGATGACCCTGTTGGCTCTTGGGTTTGCTGCTTTCCTGCTCGACTTGTATCGCACCGACATCGGCAATTCCACTGTTATGAGTCTCCTTTCGTTATTGAGCTTGCGTTTCCTGCCGTGGCTTGTGCGGGTGTTGATTTTCAGCGGTTTGGGTATTGGCCTTATTGTTTATGGGATTTGGGGACTCAATCGATCGCTTCTGCGCCCTTTCCTCAGACCCGGTCATGCTGTGATCGACCAACTTTCTGATTTTCGCCGGCGCGAGCGCGGACCACGCGTCGTGGTAATCGGCGGCGGTCATGGTTTATCCACGCTGTTGCGTGGGCTGAAAGCCCACACTCGCAACCTGACGGCTGTGGTTACTGTTGCAGACGATGGCGGCTCGTCAGGAAAATTGCGTGAAAGCTTCGGCATCCTTCCGCCGGGCGATATTCGTAATTGTCTGGCAGCCTTGTCCAACGATGAAGCCTTGTTGACGCAATTGTTTCAATATCGCTTTAGTGGCGCGTCGGGGCTTGTAGGACATTCGTTCGGCAATCTCTTTATCACTGCCTTGTCGGATATCACCGGCAGCTTCGAAGAAGCTGTTGCAGAATCGGGCCGCGTACTATCGGTCAGCGGGCGCGTCTTGCCCTCCACGCTGCACAATGTCCGCCTGGTGGCGGATGTGCGCCTGCCATACGTGGTTAACGAGGTCAGAGTCCAGGGCGAGAGTCAAATTCCAAAAGCGGCGGGACGAGTCCGCCGGGTTTGGTTGGAACCGAATAATCCCCCCGCGTTTCCACCGGTGCTGCGGGCCATTCTCAATGCGGATTTGATTGTGGTCGGCCCCGGCAGTCTTTATACGAGTCTTTTGCCGAACCTGCTGGTTCCCGATTTATTGGCGGCCATTCATTCCAGCCGCGCAGTGAAGGCTTATATATGTAATATTGCCACCCAAACCGGAGAAACAGACCTGTTTACCTGTTTCGATCATGTGCGCGCTTTGGAAGAGCAGGTAGGCGAGAACTTCTTTGATGTTGTGGTGTGCAACGAAAACTATGATGCCAATCTTAGCTTTGGCTCTCAATGGGTACGCGCCGATGAAAAGTCCCGCGCGGACGCGCGGCTCTATTGCGCCGATCTAATCGATTCCGAACATCCCTGGCGGCACGATGCGGCCAAGCTTTCGGAAGTTTTGCTGAACCTGTTTTATGAGCGCACCGGGCCGTTGAGCGATCATGTAGCCCGACAATTGGAATGACAATTGGAGTAGCCAAACCTGTCTATTTGAGTTAAAATTCACGAGCGAATAAAAATCCTGCCTATGTCTTTTATGGCATGTGGCCAAATCTTTTGGAGGATAATATGACAGTTAAAGTTGGTATTAATGGCTTTGGGCGAATAGGTCGTCAGGTTCTTAAAGCGATCCGCGATTTCCATCCCAAAGAGCTTGAAGTAGTGGCGTTCAATGATATCGGCGATATGCCGACGATGGCGCATTTGCTCAAGTATGACTCGAACTATGGACGCTTCAACGGAACGGTCGAGGTTGCTGAGGATGGCCTGCACATTGATGGGCAGAAGATCAAGGCGTTCAAAGAGACCGACCCGGCCGCGATCCCGTGGGGCAGCCTCGGCGTTGACATTGTGATCGAGTCGACCGGCCTGTTCACCCTCAAGGAAGACGGCGTCAACAAGAAGGGCAGGAATGTCAAAGGCGCAGTGAATCACATCACCAAGGGCGGTGCGAAGAAGGTCATCATTTCCGCGCCGGCACAAGGCGAGGATTTGACCGTGGTGCTTGGGGTCAACGAAGAGAAATATGATCCGGCGAAACATCACGTTCTCTCGAACGCCTCCTGCACGACGAATTGTCTTGCTCCCGCCGTGAAAGTCGTACATGATAAATTCAAGATCGAGCGCGGTTTCATGACCACCATTCACTCGTACACGAACGATCAGAAGATTCTCGATCTGCCGCATTCAGACTGGCGCCGGGCGCGCGCTGCGGCGCTGAATATCATCCCTACAACCACCGGGGCGGCTCGGGCTTTGAAGCTCGTTATTCCTGATCTGGCGGACAAATTCGATGGTTATGCTTTACGCGTCCCAACCCCGACGGTTTCCATTGTTGATTACACTGCCGAACTCGGAACAGAAACCACCACCGAGGAACTGCGTCAAACTTTCCGTGATGCCGCCAACACGCCGCGCTTCAAAGGTATCTTGCAGGCCATGGATGAACAACTGGTCAGCATGGATTACAAGGGCGATCCTCATTCTTCATCGGTGGATTTGCCGTTCACGACGGTGCTTGGTAAGGGGAAAAGCAACTTAGTTAAAGTTGTCGCGTGGTATGACAACGAATGGGGTTACTCTGTTCGCACTTCGGATCTTGCGGCGTTGATTGCGAAGAGCCTTTAGCCTGGTAGTTCATTAGTCGCTTGGCCTGATCGTGGAGGCTAAGCGACTATTTGACTATGAGACTGGGAGACGAACTCCATGAACAAGAAGACTGTAAAAGATATTGATCTCAAAGGGAAACGCGTGTTGATGCGCGTGGACTTCAACGTGCCGATGGCCGATGGAAAAGTCACCGACGATAAACGCATCCGGGCTTCGCTGCCGACCATTCAATATGTTCTCGACCAGGGCGCATCGTTGGTTTTGATGAGTCACCTTGGGCGGCCCAAAAACGGTCCGGACCCGGCATTCAGCCTGAAAGCCGCTTCGGAAGTTTTGGCTTCGCTGTTGGGTAAACCCGTTAAGATGGCGCCCGATTGCGTTGGCCCCGAAGTCGAGAAGATGGCGAAGGCGCTCCAGCCCGGTGAAGTCCTGTTGCTCGAGAATACGCGCTTCCATGCCGGTGAAGAGAAGAATGATCCCGAACTTGCGAAACAAATGGCTGCGCTTGGCGAAGTTTATGTGAATGATGCGTTCGGGTCCGCACATCGCGCCCATGCCTCAACAGAGGGCGTGGCGCATTTCCTGCCGGCGGTCTCCGGCTTTTTGATGGAACAGGAATTGGAGTATCTCGGCCGCGCCACATCGAATCCTGAACGGCCTTATATTGCCATTCTTGGCGGCGCGAAGATCAGCGACAAGATCGCCGTCGTTGAAAATCTGCTGTCCAAATGCGACACGCTCATCATCGGCGGTGGAATGGCAAATACCTTCCTCGCTGCAAAAGGCTACAACATGCAGGATAGCCTGGTCGAGGCTGGTTCGATCGCGACTGCGAAATCCATCATGGCAAAAGCAGGCGATAAATTGTTGTTGCCGGTTGACGCGGTCATCGCGGATAAGTTCGAAGCTGAAGCGGACAGCAAAGTCGTGGATGCGGATAAGGTCCCGGCTGGCTGGCGCATCATGGACATCGGGCCGAAGTCCATCGAGGTGTTCAAAGCCGCGTTGAACGGTGCCAAGCTGATTGTCTGGAATGGCCCGATGGGCGTTTTCGAGATGTCGAAGTTCGCGGAAGGCACGTTCGCCATCGCGAAATTATTGGCGGAGTCCGGCGCGACAACCGTGATCGGCGGCGGTGATTCCGCCAGCGCTGTCAAGAAGGCGGGTGTCGCGAAACAAATGACGCATGTCTCCACCGGCGGCGGCGCCTCGCTCGAATTCCTGGAGGGCAAGGAATTGCCCGGTGTCGCGGCGCTGATGAATAAATGATTTGAACAAAACCTGACATGCCTTCGCGTGAGCCTGTGTAAGCGATTTCGAATCCGCACAGTGATGGCGCGGATGAGACATGCCGGATTTTATAAATTTGACAGTCACCTTGCTCCCTTTGGGAGTGCTTCGCGAAGGTGACTGTCACGTTTAATACTGCGATATAATCATCCCAATTTCTTCACGGAGCATTTATGCCTTTCAACATTGGCGAGAACGTCGGACCCTATCGCATTATCGAACAACTTGGTCAGGGTGGAATGGCTACGGTGTACAAGGCGTATCACGCCGCGCTGGATCGTTATGTGGCGATCAAAGCGCTTCATCCCGCGTTTGGCGATGATCAAAATTTCCTGTCCCGTTTTCAGCGTGAAGCGCGGCTGGTTGCCAGGTTGGAACATCCCAATATTGTTCCCGTTTATGATTATTCCGAACACGAGGGCCGGCCTTATCTTGTCATGAAATTCATCGAGGGGAAAACGCTCAAAGCGCGTCTTGCGGAAGGCCCTTTAACTTCTGTTGAAATCGAAAAGATCGTGGGCGCAGTCGGTTCTGCGCTGGCCTATGCCCATAAGCAGGGTATTCTCCATCGCGATATCAAACCATCCAACGTGTTGATGGCAAATGACGGTCAGATTTACCTTGCCGACTTTGGCTTGGCGCGCATTGCCCAATCCGGCGAATCGACCCTTTCATCTGACGTGATCATGGGAACGCCCCAATATATTTCGCCGGAACAGGCTTTGGGGAACAAGAACCTCGATGAAGGTACTGACATTTATTCGTTCGGTGTGATGATCTATGAGATGGTGGTGGGGCGCGTGCCGTTCAATGCCGATACGCCGTTCTCGATCATTCACGACCACATTTATTCAGCGCTTCCGCTGCCGCGTTCCATCAACCCGAAAGTGCCGGAGAGCGTGGAGCGCGTTTTGCTCAAAGCGCTGGCAAAGGAACGCGCGGATCGCTATAGCGATGTACCCTC
>JBJKOR010000253.1:0-5352 GCA_046707185.1 Anaerolineales bacterium
ACCAGGCCAAAGCCGCAGACGATCAGGCAAACAATGCGATACAACAGGCACAAGCCAACGTGGACTTGATCGATGTTCAGCTTTCCAAGCTGACCGTGTCTGCCCCGATGGATGGCGTGATCCTGACCCGCAATGTGGAACCCGGTGAATATGTCCAGCCGGGAGCGGATGCCCTGACGATGGCGGATATCAGCCACTTGACGATCACCGTGTACGTACCCGAAGATTTGTATGGGCGCATCAAACTGGGGATGCCAGCCACGATGAAAGTCGATTCCTTCCCGGGCGAGACCTTCAACGCACAGGTGAGTTATATTTCCGACCAGGCGGAGTACACACCGAGGAAAGTGCAGACGGTGGAGGGCCGCAGTTCGACGGTCTATGCGATCAAGCTGACGGTGAGCAATCCGCAGGGACAGCTCAAACCCGGCATGCCTGCCGATGTCACGTTTCAATAGATAATGAAGCAAAAAATAGTCGTTATCTGGCCTTTATCACTGGCCCAAGTCGACCTGCGGACATCGAATTGACAACCACGCTTGGTGTGCATGGACCGAAGAACTTATATGTCTGGATAATTAGATAAGTCGTATGCAGAATCTCTGGTCCGTTATTGGACCGGAGGTTCGCTTTTGATATTTCGTCACAGTGGACGGTGCGCAAGTACATGGTTGGATTGGTTCGCCGTGATATCCGCATGGACAAGGATGTACACAATTGGACACATTTTCTTGTCTGGCGAGTGGCAAGCAAATCAAGTTAAGGGGACGTTTTTAGCGGCCATCTCCCTCCCCCAAAACACTATGACACCCCACAGTGAGCTGGTCACTTCGATCTAGGGCGCGGTGACATCTCAGAAACCGTTCGAATTCCTCATCCGAAACAGGCACGGTATGTTTGGGTTCCGGGTACGCGCCTGAGTTGACATCTTCAATATACTCTTTGAACGCGCTGACGCGCTCCCTTTTCAGCCGAGCAAACTCCACATTGAAATTGCGGTAGGTCTTGGCATGACGCGGTTTGTGTTCGCGCATATAGCCTAGAACGTCTTCCGCGAACACATATAGTGCATCCGTCCCGGGGCCTGATCCCATGCCCAGCATGATCATAGGTGTGTTTTTCGAAATGAATTCTGCGACGCGATCAGGCACAACTTCCAACTCTGCGCCAAAGCAGCCAATGGACTCAAGCCGTTTGACATGATCCCAGACCGCCGTGGCGCTTTCGGCAGTTTTGCCGACTGCTTTAAAACCACCAGTCCATGTGTTTTGCGAGGGGATCATCCCGACATGGGCCACAACCGGCACAGCGTTATCACACAGCGCTTTCTGGATATCTAACGAAGCCGCGCAATAGAAGCTGTCGCCGCCCATCTTCATGAAGCGAAAGGCTGCGCGCAAATAATCTTCGGCGCTCACCAAATCGCCAGCCGGACCATAAGGCAGTCCAACTTGGACAAAACAATCGCCGGCCGCTGCGCGCATTTCGGGAGAAAAGAAGCGCCCTTCGATGGACAGTATGTTGATGCCAGCTTCCGCCGCGGCTTCGGCTTCTTCCAAAGCGCTCACGTAAAGCATGGAGATTTTCTCGCCGCGCTTCTTCATCGCGCGGATATCGGCTACATTTGGACGGTTATGATACATACTCATGGATACTCCTTGTAAAAAATTGGTTTTTATCTATAAAACTTTACGACACCGCAGCGACAAAGACAATATCCAGGGGAAAAAGGAAAAACAAAATAGTCCAGCCGCAACGTTAAAGTTCTTATTCCAAAATCAAGAACAGGGCGGTAACTACCAGCAAAACTACAATCACCCGCTCGAAGGCTTCCTGGCTGATGCGGTCAGCGAGGCGCTTGCCCGCCCATACGCCCACTGGTAACAAAGGTAAAACCCAGATCATACCCAACAAGCGTTGGAAGTCAAATAGGTTGGCGTAAAAATAATAGGGTACCTTAATCCAGTTCAAAATGGCAAAGAAGAGCGCGGAGGTGGCGTTGAATGTCCGGGTAGAAACACGCCGCAGGAGCAGGTAGATACTGATGGGCGGGCCGCCGGTATGCGCCAAGGCCGAGGAAAACCCCGCTAATGTTCCCGCTGCGATTCCATGCCAGTCGCGTGCCTGATACGTCTGCGAGCGGAATAGCCTCGCTTCGAATATTTTGTACAAAGCAAAAATCAAGACAATGATGCCCAGCGAGATTTTTAGCGTTTTCTCCGGAACATTGATAATGAAGAATGTTGCAATCGTAACGCCAGCCACGGCACCGGGGGTTAGCAGGACAATGAGTTTCCAATCCCATTGTTTCCAATAAGAACTGACGGCAAACACATCAGCCAAGATGAGGAGGGGCAGGAGCAAGCCGATCACCTCCTTGGCAGGCATAACCAGCGCCATCAAAGGCGTCGCCAATGCGCCCAGGGTTCCCCCCAAGCCGCCTTTTGCAAAACCGATCAACAGTGCGACAAGCACAGCCATCCCGTAAAATAGTATGAGATTTGTAGTCATAGAATCAAATTGGGGTTGATGATTAAGGCCGACTATCCCAGTGCCATGCTTTCCACAAAGCGATCAATGAATTCCATATTGGCGTCAAGGTCAATCTGTTCCGCTTGACGTGCAAGGCGTATGGCGCGTGCAAAGCCTTCCTCTGAAAAAAATGTGGCAGCCCCCGAACCAGCGCCGTTGGGAATATTCTCCACCACATCCATCTTTACCGGAGGGATCATTCCCAAAGCTAAGGCGGCGGAAATATCAATTTGCCCGCCGAAGGAGCCGGTCAGGATGACGCGCTTCAATTGCTCCGGTTGCAGGTTCAGCCGCGCCATCAGAATATCAATAGCCGCGCGAATGGCTCCTTTGGCCTTCTGCAATTCGCGAATATCATTTTGGGAAAGCCATATGTAGCCCGTTGAGGTAAGCAGAATCCGCCGTCCCGGTTGCCCATCGGGATTGGGGTGGGCGAGCGAAGAGTTGGGATCGATGCGCCCGCCGACCTCTATGGCGTCGATCTGCCGCAGTACGTGTACTGCGCTCAACAAACCGGAGCCGGTCAACCCCACCGGCGGTTGATCACCGATGGTTTTTAGAATCAACCCCGCATCATCCAGTGAAACCTGCGTGACTGCTCCATCCACTGCGCGCGAGCCGCAAGAGATGTTGACTCCCTCAAACGCCGGACCGGCGGCGGTCGAGGCGACGAGAATCCGGTCCCCATCCGTGACCATGATCTCGCCGTTGGTTCCCAAGTCGATGGCAGCCATCGGCCCCGCGGCTTTGTCGAAATCAAAGTACGCCAGACATGCCAGCGCGTCCGAGCCGACAAAACCGCCGATCAACGGCGGCAAGGCGACCTGCACATGATTGGGCATAATCCCATCCAGTAGCTCCGCCCCACCCTCAATCGGTTCGAGTTGGTGCGGCTGGAACGGCATGACCGCCAGTGACTCCACCGGCAATTGGCTGAACAAGTGGTGCATGGCCGGGTTGCAAACGATGACGACTTTGGCAACACGCTCCCGTAAGCGCGCCGAAAGTCTCAGGGAATCAATGGCTTGATTGATGGATGAAACAGCCAACCGGTGCAAGCGCACTGCATCAGCCGGTTCATTAAGAGCAGCCGACAAACGCGAAATGACATCCGCGCCGTAGACGGTCTGCTGGTTCAGGCTCGCTCCCCCGGCGCAGACTTCGACATTATCCAGCATGGTCAAAAACGCCGCAACTGTGGTAGATCCCAAATCAATCGCCAAGCCCAGCGGAACGTCGCGCTCCCGCTTGTAGCGGTCGCTGGCTTTGAATTGTTTGTCCGTATAGACAGCCACCGGGGCGAGAACGATTTGAGCGTCATCCGCGATATGCGCCCGACATGCCAACCGGTTGCCGACGGCCAGTTCACCGGCGGTGAGATGCTTGCGCTCGATTTCATCCGGCGCAGATAGCCCGTACTCATGCAGAATCTTGCACTTGCCGCACGTGCCGCGTCCGGCGCAAGGCTGTTCGATGGGGAGTTCCAATTCAGCCAATACTTCACCGACGACGCGTCCGCTTTCCACCTGCGCCCGCCGCGTGTCTTCACCGACAACAATTGTCAAGACCGGCATTATTGGATTCCCAACTCCATGCGCACAAATTGACCTTGTTGCAAGGCGCCGCCAGGAGGAACGATCACGAATTCATCATCGCCTTCCGGTAACTGACTTACGCCAGCCATCAAACGGCGAACATATTCATCCGAGCCGGTCATTTCAAAATACTCCATCCCCCAGCGCCCGCAGAACTTCGCCACCTCAAGCGCCCGCGGACGATACGCGTCCAAATCTTCCTGAGTGTGAGCCACGAGAGTCAGCCGCTTATAATGTTGGTATTGTTGATCCATGAGCCAGTCCGCGGTTTCCTCTCCGTATTGATTCACATACTTTTCGTACTCTCTCAAAGGGTCACTGCCCGACTCCAGCCACCCTTTGGTCAGGTAATACGTGCCGGAATGTTCGGTGAATTCGCGGATATATTTTTCATAGGAACCCAATAAAATGGCAATGCAATCGTCGGCGCGGGGAATCAGTAGCGTATGCTTTCCAGCGTGAATATTATGCAGACCATTACCGCACAGCCCATAACCCAATACGATCAGGCTGGGTTCGGCGACAGCGTCAATGGTTTCCTGAACGGTTTTTTGCAAATTCTTCGGAACGGTATGCAAGCCATAATCCAGGAATGTGACTCTGGCAACAACATCTTGCGGCAGGTACGTTTCGATCAAATGTTGAAATACCGAGCAAGCCAGGACAACCACCGGGAGGTTCTGATTGGAGGTCAATCTCTCACTCCTGATTCAGACCATCCGCCAAGCTTTACCATTTGGCGCAGTCGGTCGCCGGGATAATCAGCCTCTAATTGCGCGACAAGCGCATTGGCCTGTTCTTCCGGGCTATCGGTTTCTGATGTAACTTCCAACCAATCGCTTATGCGCCATGCATCCAGATAGTCATCCGTTGCAGTTGTGCCCGACCCTGTTGAGGCGGCGCTCATCGCAGCCATGAAACGGCGGGACAACTGCCGTGAAACTTGTTTTTCGCCTTCCTTTTTTACCCGTACCTGTGTTGGAATATCACGCCAGTAGATAATTTGATATTTCAAAGTCATGTAATACTCTCTCCAACATGTCTATCCTTCGTGATACGCAACCGCTAAAATCTGCCCCGTATCAGATTCTTATCGAACAGGACGCGGCAGCAAACCACTTTCGTCAATTATTTCCGCCACCAACTCTTCCTGCCGCTATGCCATCTCATGCACTCGTGCGCCACCTTCAATTTCAAGGACGTGCTCCATGTTATACGAAGAGAT
>JBJKOR010000254.1:0-2210 GCA_046707185.1 Anaerolineales bacterium
TCAACAACGCTTCGACGGATTTGCCCGCCAGTTCGGGATGTTTTTCGATCGCGGCATTGAGATTCGTGACATAACCCTGATGGTGTTTATCATGATGAATGGTCATCGTCTGCGCATCGATATACGGTTCGAGCGCGTCAACTGCATACGGAAGTTTTGGAAGTTCAAAAGCCATTTTATTCTCTCCTTAGAAACTAGACAAATGATGTCAGCATTGTATTCTTAGGAGAGGCGAATGTCAAGCAGAGGACACCGAATCTAACGATTCGCTAACAGAGGCAGTATACTTAGCCGAATTTATGGACAAACAACGTGCCCGTCTCATCCTGCCCTTTGCGCTTTTTATCGCAATCTTGGCCATTTCCACAGCTTCGATCTTTATCCGCTTCGAGCAGACCGATGCCCCATCGCTGGCCATTGCGGCCTTGCGCTTGATTTTTGCCAGTCTCGCCCTTGCACCGATTGCATTGACGCGTCACCGCGCTGAATTGAAATCGCTGACACGCCGCGAGCTTCTGCTTGGACTACTCTCTGGTCTCTTTTTATCTATTCACTTCGCCACATGGATTTCATCACTGGAATACACAACAGTGGCAAGCTCGGTGGTTTTTGTCACCACGGGACCGTTATGGGTGGCGCTGCTCGCCCCTTTCATTTTGAAAGAGCCACTCACTCGTCCGGTATTGATCGGGATGAGTCTGGCGTTGATCGGCGGCATCGTTATTGGCCTAGCCGACGCGTGCTCATGGAATAACGGCATTGTTTGTCCATCTTTGAGCCAAGTCCTGCATGGACGTATGATGTTTGGAAATTTTCTGGCGCTGGTCGGCGCGTGGATGGTGGCAGGCTATTTGATGATCGGACGCAAGTTGCGCACAAAGATGTCGCTCATGCCTTATATCTTTTTGGTATACAGCATGGCAGCAGTTTGTTTACTGCTTATTGTATTGGCTACACGTGAAAGTTTGTTCGGCTATCACGGACTGACCTATGTCTGGATTTTACTCTTGGCGCTCGTGCCGCAATTGATCGGCCACTCCACCTACAACTGGGCGCTGGCCTATTTGCCGGCCGCTTTCGTGGCCGTGATGACGCTTGGAGAACCCGTTGGGTCATCCATCCTCGCTTATTTCATTTTGAATGAAACACCGACTATCACGGTAATCGCGGGCGGGGTTTTGATTCTGATCGGAATTTATTTGTCGACGCGCGGTAACAAAGTCGAAACTGAAATCGAGGAGGTACACGATTAGTTCAGATGATCGTCATCCTTATGGGAGTGTCAGGCTCAGGCAAGACAACAGTCGGGCAACTGCTCGCCAAAGAACTCGGCTGGAAATTCTTCGACGCGGACGATTTTCATTCGATGGCGAACAAAGCCAAAATGTCGCGCGGCGAGGCGCTGAATGATTCTGATCGCGCCGATTGGTTGATGAGTCTGCGCGAGCTGTTGAATCAAAATATCGAAGCAAAGCAATCGATTGCGTTGGCATGTTCCGCACTAAAACAAAAGTATCGGGACACTTTACAAATCAACCGTGAAGTTCACTTTGTTTATTTGCGAGGCAGTTATCAGCAAATCGAAGCGCGGATGGAGGAGCGAAAGCATTATTATATGAAAGCAAATATGTTGAAGAGTCAGTTTGATGCTTTAGAAGAACCAAGCGATGCGCTGATCGTTGACATCGCACAGAAGCCGGAAGAGATTGTTACAATAATTCAAAAAGAATGGGATTTATAATATCACTACGAGGAGTCATCACCCGAACGGAGGCTCTGACTAGCGAAGCTGTATCGAAGCGGCAGCGGAACAATCCCGCTTAACAAGCGAAAAGGAGATTGCTTCGTCGTGGCGCTCCAGCGCCACTCCTTGCAACGACATGAATACAACAATATGACCAATCCATTCTTTGAAGTTCGGGAATCCCCCATCCAGGGACTTGGCGCGTTTGCCACACGCAGAATCCGTAAAGGGATGCGCGTCATCGAATATATCGGCGAACGCATCTCGTCCGAGGAAGGCGACCGGCGATATGGCGACGAAGACGCGCATCCGTACGTATTGCTTTTCGTCGCGGACGATCACACCGTCATCGACGCGGGCGTGGGCGGCAACGAGGCGCGCTTCATCAATCATTCCTGTGAGCCAAATTGCAGATCAGTCACCATCAGAAAGCGAGTGTACATCGAGGCAATCAAGAGTATCAAAG
>JBJKOR010000255.1:0-8706 GCA_046707185.1 Anaerolineales bacterium
CGCGAGTCATTCGATTGGATCTGGATCGCCGTCAGAATTTGGACTTGCGGTTTGGCACTTACTGGCACAACAGGGAAAAAGTACGTCGCCAGCGGCATCGACGAATTGGGCGCCAAAATATCCAGCGGGAGCGTCGCCGTTTGGCTGGCAATGGATTTCCCGTTTTCATCCATCAATGTAACTTGCGCGGTCACATCTTCGATTGGATTCGACGAATTGTTATCGACCAAAACGAAGCACCACATGCCTTGATCGGAGGTTGGAAAGCAAGCAATTTGTTTAACCGGAAACGGAACCGGCGTCGGGGTCGATCCGCCTGACGAACTTTGCTGGCTTGGAATGTTGAGCTTTTGTCCGATCGACATCGCATTTGGATTGACTTTTGGGTTGGCCGCCATCAACGCCGAAAGCGAGACATTGAAATGCTGCGCAATCGCGCCCAGTGTATCGCCGGATTTCACCGTGTACGCAAAAGGCGTCGGCGAAGGAATAGGCGTTGTAACGGTCACCACCAATCCATCCGGTTTTGAAGCGGTGGCACTGGGAGTCATTGTGTTGTAGGGCTTGAGAGTCGATGGAACAAGTGTCGCGCCAGGAGCGTTTGAAGTACAGGCAGTTCCAAACAAGATCAGCAAAATCAAAAACCTTCGCATGAGATGATTATAATGTTATATATTTGTCATTGCGAGCGCCAGAGGCGCGTGGCAATCTCAGCTGACTTTCAATTGGTCCTGACATGAGATTGTCACGTCGGGACACTGAAGAACACAGTGCTGGCGAACACCCTCCTCGAAATGACATAACAACATTGGAGGCAGCATGGAATATCGTCATCTCGGACGCACAGGCATTCGCGTCAGTGAACTATCATTCGGTTCGTGGGTTACGTTCAGCAATCAGGTCGACGTCAAGGCCGCAATCGAGTGCATGTCCGCTGCGCACGATGCAGGTGTCAACTTCTTTGACAACGCCGAAGTGTATGCAGGCGGCAAGTCAGAAGAAGTAATGGGCGACGCGCTTAAGCAGTTGGGCTGGCGGCGCAGCAGTTATCTCATCTCGACCAAATTCTATTGGGGCTTGAACGAAGGTGTGAACGAGCAGGACACACTCAACCGCAAACGTCTGATCGAAGGAATTAACGGTTCTCTTCAGCGGCTTCAACTGGATTACGTGGACCTGATATTTTGCCACCGTCCCGACCCGACCACACCCATCGAAGAGACGGTGTGGGCGATGCACAACATCATCGAATGGGGCAAAGCCTTGTATTGGGGCACGTCCGAATGGGCAGCCTCGGAGATCGTGCAGGCAATCGAGATTGCAGAGAAGCATCACCTGCATAAGCCGGTGATGGAACAACCACAATACAATTTATTCGAGCGCGGGCGTTTTGAAAACGATTATGTGCGTTTATACAAGGAATACGATTACGGCTCGACCACTTGGAGTCCGTTGGCTTCCGGTTTGTTGACTGGCAAATACAGCAACGGCATTCCCATAGACAGCCGCGGCGCCCTCGAGGGATACGATTGGTTGAAGAATCATCTGACCGATCAAGAGAAACTCGCGAAGGTCAAAGCGTTGGAACCGATCACGAAAGAATTGGGCTGCACGCTTTCGCAACTGTCCATCGCTTGGTGTTTAAAGAATCCGTTTGTCAGCACGGTCATCACCGGAGCCAGCCGCGCCGAACAAGTCCGCGAGAACATGAAGGCGATTGAAGTCGCGCCGAAATTAACGCCGGAAATACTGGAAAGAATAGATAAAATATTTGGGGTCGAGAAGAAAGAAGATGATGATTGAAATTGTAGTAGGGGCACCGCGTCGCGGTGCCCCTACATGTTATTTCACAAAATATTTTTCTTCCACGTCCTGCCAGGTCTCGCTCGGCAAGTGCATAAAGCGCGTCAACGCCGGATGAACGCGATGAAGTTCTTCCGCGACGCGATGCGCAATCTTCCGTATCGAAAAGTGTGCATTCGAGGCGCCGCGCAACTGGCAGAAGTGATACGCTTCGCGCAGATTGAACTGCGCCAAGACACGGCGATTGTATCCATTGGGAACGATGTATTGTGCAACGTGCGGATTGAATTGATATAACTTTTCAAACATCTTGGCCGCGGCGTCCATGGCCGCTTCATACTCTGACCTAAAACCGGCCTCCGCCATCAAGCGCGGGATCGCGTACCCAAGCCGTGTTGTCAGCATCTGCGGCGTCTGCGTCATCATGCGATGACGCTTGAACTCGGCATACGCGCCCTGATCCATCACCAAGTCAAATGTATAGGTCGCATATTCCAATTCCCGCAGCGGAATATCGTGTTCATCCAAATGCTTGAGCAAAGCATCCGCTAACTGGCTGCGCTTAGATTCATCAAGCGATTTAACATAAGGGAACGCCTCAGTAAATGACATTTCAGCAAAGCGATATAGAGCCGCGGCAAGCACTTTCGTTTCGCCTTCGCGATCATAATCAACCAACGTACAAAAGTCTTCCGTTTTCCGATTCCCAATTTCCAATTCCCGTTTTGCCAACTCATCAAGTTCTTTATCCGTTTCCATCAAATACGGAACCGCATCTGCATTTTTAACAAGTGTCGGAATCTCGGCTTTGGATACTGCCTTAACTTCTTCACCAATCTCTCGCACCTCGGCAAGTCCATGCGAAAGCATTTTGCGAATCATATTCTCCAGCACGCGTGCATTGGCCGTCATGCCGACATTTGCCAGTGAGGCGGCAGGCAAAAGAAAACGGCACGCGTCCACATATTGCGACCTCAGACGCCGGTCAAGCGCTTCCTCCGATTCGTTCTCGCGTCGCGGGGCGCGCTGAAGGACGAGAGTCCGTACCGGGTTCAGCGAGTCGTTATAAGTCTCGAATAGGAGGCGGCAGGTCGCGATAAATTCATTGCGCAGGGGGTGTCCATCCAATTCCGTTGGGACAAAGAAGTTATCGCTTCCCCATATCTGATAACGGGTGGATTTTTCCGTGTAGGAGGCCAGTCGATTCGACTCGATGCTCTCGACCGCAAGGCGGGAGACATTCTCCAAAGCAATATGCAACACCGCATGTTCCGCGACCGATGCGTGTCCATAGCCGACCACCCACTTCTCATGGAATTTCGACGACTTCTCGTCGGTCAATCCCGCCGCGATTTCGCGGAACGATTCGGGGGAACGTGAAGTTTTTGCGAACGCAACCGCGATGGTCTCCGGGCTGTGTTCTTTTGGAGAAAGCAAATAAATCTGGCGGTCAGGCATAAACTCTCCTCTGGTTGGGAGATTATAAAACAAAAGGACAGCTCACGCTGTCCTCAACACTTCGCGGACTTTCACAACATCCC
Source organism: Anaerolineales bacterium (assembly GCA_046707185.1). GTDB lineage: Bacteria > Chloroflexota > Anaerolineae > Anaerolineales > Villigracilaceae > Fen-1038. Next base: position 3,345 of record JBJKOR010000255.1, read on the forward strand.
TTTGGATTTGTTCGATCAGCGCTTCCACCGAATCGAATTTCAATTCGTCACGCAGCCGCGTTACAAATTCTATCTTTACATCTTTTCCGTAAATATCCTGGTTGAAATCTAGGATATACGCCTCCATATTGGGCCTTTGCTTTTCAGGTGTGAAGGTTGGATTGATCCCAATGTTGACAGCAGCCATGTACTTCTGATCATTTACCCATGCCCAACAGGCATAAATACCGTTCAGCGGAATCACCTTCTCATGCGGATAATCGATGTTCGCGGTTGGAATGTTCAAAGTTTTCCCGCGGCCGTCTCCGTGAATCACGGGGCCGCGTAAACCGTACTTCCTCCCAAGAAGTTTAGCTGCATCAGCCACATCGCCCACCGAAATCAATTTGCGAATTTCCGTGGATGAGATTACACCGCTTTCGTCGCCGACAGCTTCGATTACTTCTGCGGCATAACCCATCTCCAGTCCAAGTTCTGCAAGGCGGGCTGCATTTCCTTCGCGGCCTTTACCGAGGGCGAAATCATACCCCATCAACAAATGACTTAAGCCAAGATGTTCCTTTAAATGCGACATGAATTCGTGCGCAGACAAATTTGCAACAGTCAAATCGAAAGGATAGGTAATGACTACATCCACACCAAACGAGCCGAGCAAAGCCGCGCGCTCATCCGGGATGGTGAGACTTTTCGTCTCACCGCGCCCCAACACATGCGCCGGATGCGGCCAAAAGGTCAACACAACAGCCGGCACTCCATCGGCATGCGCGCCAGATACCAATCGATTGATGATGCTTTGGTGACCGCGATGTACGCCGTCAAAAACGCCAATCGTCAACCAGCCATTTTGAAGGTGAAGTTCGTCCAGAGAATGGGCATGAAGCATTGGAATAAAAAGGACACAAGAAAGCTCTCGTGTCCTCGTGCCTTTTTATGTGTCGATTCTACATTACGAGAAGAATACTTTTTTCGGCTGCCACTCGGGTTCGCCGGTTTCACTGGCGGCCAAATCCATCAAAGCAACGAGTTCGCCTTGTGTGCTGACACCGCGCACCAATCCAGGTTTGGAATCCGGTTCGGCCTTGACACGATGCCCGTGACGAACCGCCTCGACTTCATCGGGGCCGAGATCAATTGCCGGCCATTCTGCCAACGCTTCCGCGGCAGGGATCAGATATTGATACCAATTCCCGGCATGAAACGCATCTTGAAGCTTTCGCAAAGGAGTTGCATCGCGCAACGAGAAACGTCCGCTCTTCGTGCGACGCAGGCCCACGAGATACGCGCCACATCCAAGCGACTTTCCGAGGTCATTTGCCAGCGAACGAACATAGGTTCCCGAGGAGCAATGCACATCGATCACCACTTCGGGCGGCGCCCATTCGAGCACTTCGAGATGATGTACGGTGATCTTGCGCGGCGCAAGTTCCACTTCCTCGCCCTGGCGCGCCATCTCGTACGCTTTGCGTCCCTGTACTTTGACAGCAGAATACGGCGGCGGAGTTTGTTCGATCTCACCGATGAAGGTTTTGAGTACTTCCTCGAATTGTTCCTCGGTGACGTTCACCGGATCATTGGACGGCGTGACTCTCCCGTCGGCGTCGTACGTATCGGTCGTGGACCCGAGGCGGATGATCGCCTGGTAGCGTTTATCGGAAGCCGAAACGAATTCCGATAAACGAACCGCGGGGCCAATCAAAATCACCAACACACCCGAAGCGCGCGGATCAAGCGTACCGGTATGTCCGGCGCGTCTCAACCCCGTACCGCTGCGAATGGCTTGCACTACATCGTGGGACGTCATGCCCACTGGTTTGTCTACAACCAGAACCCCGGATATGGCGTTCTTGACATCCTGGCTGTTCATCTTGCTTTCCATAGTTTTTTCCTCCTATGTCCTTTTGAAGACATGTAAATCCAACTCTGATATTACAATTATATCTTAAAGACTTAAGTCTTCCTGAGTTTTTTGTAAAACTTTGGTTTGAACTTCATTCAAAGTTCCTTCAACATCGGCGCCTGCAGCAGCGGCATGACCACCTCCTCCAAAGAATTTGGCAATCGGTGAAACATCGATTCCCGCCTCCAAAGCGCGCCAAGAAATCTTGACGCGCTGATCGGTTTGTTCCACAAAAATCATTCCGACTTTAAATCCATCAATGGCTGAAATTGCGTTGATCAAATCCGCATCATCGTTTCCAGAATATCCAGCGGTTTTTCGGTCTTCAAGTGTAAGCGTTCCCCAAACGATTCCACCTTTGCTTTGCAGATTTGAAAGTCCTGCGCCCCAATATCGCGTGGCGCTGTAGGAACGGCGCACGAGTCCGCGCATGTAAAGCTCGGGCATATCCACGCCGGTTTCCATCAACGTGGCCACCTGCCGCATCGTCTCCGGCGTAACATTCGATGTACGATAGCCCAACGTATCTGTGATAATGCCGGTTAATAATGCCGCGGCAATAGGCTTCGTAATTTGATATCCCCACGCCGGCAAATGATTGGTGAGAATGGCAGATGTTGCCACTTCTCCGCCTTCGATCAAGTTAATCTTTCCAAATTTTTCATTGGTCACATGGTGATCGATATTGATATCCGGCTGGCCAATGGACTCGAATAGTTTGCCGGTACGTCTGAAGTCGGCGCAATCAACCGCGATAAACGTATCGAACTTTCCCTGGACGGAATTTTTGATTTGATCCGCACCTTCCAAATACTTGAACGAGGAAGGCACACCGTCTGCCAAAACCATCTGGACCTTTTTGCCTGATTGCTGGAGTGCCAATCCCAGGCCCAACAACGCGCCAACCGCGTCACCATCGGGCCGAACATGCGAAGTAATCAGAATTTCTTCGGCTTCGGCTATGCGAGCTTTGATTTGATCGTTAATCGATTCGTTCATTCGACGATGCCCTCTGATTCATATCTCTTGATTTCTCAGTTGCCATAGACTAAAAGAATATTACCTATCCTTTTCAATTTGTTTTTTGTTCCGTAATTCAGCCAGCACTTTTTCGATGTGGTCCGCGTTCTCCGGCGTTGGGTCCCAATGAAAGCGCAGGCGGGGAAAAACCCTCAATTCGATGCGTCCGGCCAAAGTCTTGCGCAAGAATCCACTGGCTGATTCTAATCCAGATAGTATTTCTGCGGAACGCGCATGTCCCTCCACCGCCGAAACATAGATATCGGCATACGCCAGTTCCTTATCTACTTTTACGTCTGTGATGTAAATCAGTTGCAGGCGCGGATCATTGACCTCGCGAATAAGCAGTTCCGAGATTTCCTGGCGGATACGGTCCGCAATGCGCTGAAGACGAAGTCCGGAAGGCATTGTTTACTGTGCTTCGTTCTTTTCGATGACATAACACACAAGCTGGTCGCCAACTTGAATATCGTGAAAGTTCTTGAAGCCCACGCCGCATTCAAAGCCGGTGCGAATTTCGCGCACATCCTCCTTTTCGTGACGAAGTGAAGCCATCTCGCCTTCGAAGACAAGATCACTGCTGCGAAACAAACGAACCTTCGCATTACGATGCAGTTCGCCTTCCGTGACGCGGCAGCCCGCCACGCGTCCGAGTTTGGAGGCGGGGAACACAGCCAGCACGGATGCGCGGCCGATCACCTTTTCCACCAAATCCGGTTCAAGCATTCCTTTGAGTGCTTTTTCAATATCCTCCGTCATGCGATAAATAATGTTATAAAGACGAATGGAAACCCCTTCAGAATCCGCCATGCGGCGCGCGGCGACATCCGCCTGCACATTGAAACCAATAACGATCGCTTTGGAGGCAGATGCCAACATTACATCATTCTCGCCGATGTTGCCTGCCTCGGCATGTAGAATCCTCAATCCAATTTCGCCCTTGCCAAGTTTTTCCAACTCCGATACGAGCGGTTCAAGCGAGCCTTGAACATCCGCTTTGACAATAAGATTCAATTCCCTTGTGTCACCGGATTGAACACTCGCAAACAAATCTTCCAATGACACTTTCTTTTTGGCGTGCGTTTGAGATTTTTCCGCTTCGATCCGCTCGCTGACAATGTTACGCGCTTCCCGTTCCGAACCCACGACCTGGAATAAATCACCCGCCGCCGGGACATCGTTCAGCCCCATTACAACCACCGGCATGGAAGGCGCGGCCCTCTTGACAGGCTTGCCTTTGTAATCCGTCATGGCTTTCATACGCCCATACGATTTACCAGCTACAACAATGTCACCCGATTGCAGCGTTCCATTCTGGATGAGAAGCGTAGCAATCGTCCCTTTGGATTTATCCACCTCCGCCTCGACGACTGTCCCGATCACTTTGCCGGACGGATTGGCTTTGATGCTTGTATTATCCGCCACCAATAAAATGCCTTCGAGCAAATCATCGATGCCCTGCTTTTGTTTTGCAGAAACCGGCACCACCATTGTACTGCCGCCCCACTCATCCGGAACAAGGTCCAGTTCGGCTAATTGTTGTTTGACGCGGTCCGGGTTGGCATTGGCTTTATCGATTTTATTCAGCGCCACGATCATCGGCACGCGCGCCGCTTTGGCGTGTGCGATTGCTTCACGCGTCTGCGGCATCACGCCATCATCGGCCGCCACAACCAGGATCACAATATCCGCACCTTGAGCGCCGCGGGCGCGCATGGCCGTGAACGCCGCGTGCCCCGGCGTATCGAGAAACGTAATATTGCGCCCCTTCTTTTCGACTTGATATGCACCAATGTGCTGCGTAATGCCTCCGGCTTCGCCCCCCGCCACATTCGTCTGGCGCACAGCGTCAAGCAGAGTCGTTTTTCCGTGATCCACATGTCCAAGAATAGTCACCACTGGCGGGCGGTCGACCAGTTTCGTTGCATCTTCATCGGCGATCAATCGCCTCCACAACGGAACTTCACCAGTCTCTTCCTTAACCGCTTCTTCCAACACTTCGGGAACGGCCTCGAATCCATATTCCGCAACGACAATCGCCGCCGTGTCAAAATCGACGGATTGATTAATAGTGGCCATCACGCCATTGGCCATCAGTTTCTTGATAATTTCGATTGGACTTTTTTCGGTCTTCTGCGCCAGATCACGGATTACGATGCCGGCGGGCAATTCAATTTTCTTGCTCATAGTTCACCTCCAGAATTTGAATACCAAATCAGCAACTCCATTCTCACTGACTTGATCTGGCGATGATCCATGAGCGAAGACTATTCGTTCATAAATATCATTCGCCAGGCTCCGTTTGCGGGAGCGTATTCATAAAGGCTTCCAAGCGTTCGCGGTCGCCCGCGCTCAACTCGGTTTTCAACGCGTGAGCCAAACTCCCAGCCAGGCCAGCCTGCCAACAGGATCGGCGGTCATGCAAATACGCGCCGCGTCCCGCCA
>JBJKOR010000256.1:0-4953 GCA_046707185.1 Anaerolineales bacterium
CCGGCACCGCATAACGAATGTTATCCGCTACCGTGCCGGAAAACAAAAACGGGACCTGCGAAACGATTCCCAAATGCCGGCGATATTTCTGTAAATCGAAACTGCGGATGTCCATCCCATCAATCAATAAACGACCTTCCTGAAATTCATAGAAACGCGCGATCAATTTGGCGATGGAGCTTTTGCCTGCGCCGGTGTGTCCCACAAAGGCGAGATTCTCTCCGGCTTGGATACACAGATTGAAGTCGGTAAGGACCGGTTCCTTATCCGTATAACGAAAATCGAGATGCTCGAAGCAGATTTCGCCCTCCAGGTCCGAAACCTGGCGTTGATCGGTTTGAACGACATTCGGGTCCGCATCGATCAAAGCAAAGACGCGTTCCGCAGCAGATAGGCCCTGCTGAATCTGCGTCCAGAACGCCGACACGTTCGAGATTGGGTTGACAAAACTATCGAGACTCAAAATAAAAAGATACCATGCACCGGCCGTGACGATGCCTTGCACGATATTCATGCCGCCTGCATAAACGAGAATCGCCACGAAGATTCCACTGACCGCATTCAGCGTTGGAAAGACCAGCGACAATACCAAACCGCGTCGAACGTTGACGCGATAGGATTGTTGGTTGGCCATATCGAAAATTCCAAAGATGCTTTCCTCCTGCCGGAAATTCTTGGCGATGGAAATGCCGCTGACCGTTTCCTTGATAGCCTGATTGACCTCCGCCATGGCGCGCATTCCGCTGCGCGTGGCGCGCCGCGCCAAGTTACGATACGCGGCAGTCACTACGAACATGACCGGCACAAAGGAAACCATCAGCAAAGCCATATGCCATTCCGTTTGGAACATGACGACGCCAAGGATGACCGCCGTAGCCAGCTGCGAAATCACATCCGTGACAATGACGATCATCTGTCCAAAATCGTTCGTGTCCGAGGTGATGCGTGAGACGATACGACCTGACGAGAATTGATCATAGAATGAAAGATCATGTTCGGCGGCCGCGTCGAACGCCGTGGTCCGCAAAGCCAACACCACATCCCCCACAGCGCGCACCACGATACTGCGCCGCGCCCAATTCAACCCCCATGTGCTGACGCCGATGACTGCCAAAGCCAAACCCGCAATACTAATGGCCTGCAAACTCGGCTCGCTTTTGAGTAAGTCAACGATGCGGCTGACGATCACCGGCAACGCCGCGCCGATGAAAGCAATACACGCGACAAGGATGGAAACCCAAACAAGTCGCCTGCCCTGCGGTTTAAAATAATCCATGATCCGTCCCACCAATTGACGGTCGGAATATTGACGATCATACTTTTCGGCGTTAAGACCAGCAAAGAAACTCATGGCTGCTCCGGTAGGGGCATGGCGGGAAATCGAAAACGTTGGTGAAGGAACGGCCCGCTATGTCCCTACGAATTATTCCTTGAATATCCTCGAATACGCTTCGGATGTTTTCATCAATTCATCGTGCGTGCCCATGGCCGCGACTTTGCCTTTTCGCATGACGATAATAAGGTCGGCCCAGCGGATTTGCGACAAGCGGTGCGTGATCAGAATCGTTGTGCGGCCTTTGGCGGCGTGAGCAATCGCGCGCTGGATCTTATCCTCCGTGGCGGAATCAATTGCCGAAGTCGAATCATCCAGGATCAAAATGCGGGGGTCTGTTAAGAAGGCGCGTGCCAATGCCAGGCGTTGACGCTGTCCGCCGGAAAGTGTGACGCCGCGCTCACCGATGACAGTGTCATATTGCTGATCGAACGAAGCAATAAATTCATCCGCCTGCGCACCGTCCGCGGCATACAAAACTTCCGCGCGTGTTGCACCGGGTTTGCCGAAAGCAATGTTATCGGCAAGCGAACGTGAGAATAGAAAGATATCCTGCTCGATCATCGAGATTTGCGAACGCAACGAAGCCAGATTCCAATCGCGGACATCCACACCATCAATGAATACTTGTCCCTGTGTCACATCGTAGGTGCGATTCATCAACCGCACAAGCGAGGTCTTACCCGCGCCGGTCTGGCCAACCAGTGCAACGGTTTGACCCGGTTTGACGTGGAACGAAATATCCTGAAGCACTTTCCCGCCATCGGGATAGGCAAAGGAGACGTTGCGAAATTCGATTTCGCCGCGCATGGTGGAGGTGTGACCCGAAGCGTTTTGATCGAGATTCGTTTCGCGGTTGATCAAATCCAAGATGCGGCGCGCGCTGGAAAGTCCCAACGAAATCTGCGTGTACGCCCGGGCGGATGCAAAGGTTGGAAATTCCAGCATAGCCAGCAGGCCGAAATAGGCGACCACGTCCCCGATGTTGAGCATGCCGGCGCGAAAGAGCAGAAGAGCGTGGAACAGCCCACCAGCATAAGTGAGACCGATCAGCAGGTTTGGAACGAAGCGGGCTTCGATATCGCCTTGTTGAACAAAAGCATTCCGCACTTTGCGCGCATGGGTCACAAACGTTTCGGTCTCCGCTCCTTCCTGTGCCGCACCTTTCATGATCTCCACGCCATCCAATGTTTCGGCAAGATGCGTGTTCATTTCGCCGAAGGTCTGGCGCACTTCGTCCGTGACTGGCGACATACTTTTGAGATAACGCCACAGCGCAATAAAATACCCAATACAAAACAATATCGGCGTGAGCAGAAGCGCGGGGTTATATTGTGGAATCACAAAAAAGGGAATAATGACAAATAATCCCGAACCGATGACGAGATTCGCTCCGGGGCTGAACATAAGGTTGACTTCGCGCACATCGTTGGTGGCACGCGCCATCGTGTCGCCTACCGGCTGCAGGTTATGGAAGGTCATGCTCTTTCCGAGCAGCGAAACATACAGCTCATCGCGGATATCGCGTTCCATTTTTTGCGCCACCAATTCCGCGCCAAAGTTGCGCCCAAACTGGAGGAGGCCGCGCATAATCTGCGACGCGCCGAGCAGCAATGCCAGCGGTATCAGAATGCTGACGTTTGGATTGGGTTTGAGCATGTCGTTGAAGGCGTTGCCCACCAACACCGGCACAGCGGAAGCCAGGACGGCATTGCCAATCGCGCCAAAAACCAGAATCAAAAGGATGTACCAGTAACGGCTGGCGTGCGACCAAATCCATCGAGCGGGGCCCTTGGTACGCTCAGACGGTTTGCGACTCAGGGTAAATTCAGCAGGAGCAGAGATTGTGGTCATGGGGCAGAAAAAAACTACCGCAATTACTGCGGCAGGCGTAAACTCAAACTAAATTTTACCACTACGTAATACGCAACTTTCAAATTCCAGGAGGGTTGTCATATGCGAACCTGTCCGCGTGGACGGTAAATTTCGCAATAAGGAGAGTATGACATGAAAATGAAGAGCACGATCGCAAATTGGTGTATGGTTCTTTTCTTCTTATGGTATGGTCTTGGGATGTTTGTACCTTCGCTCATGGCTGCACCAGTAAATTATCTAGGCGCCCTGTTGGCCCTCGGCACGGCGGTCTTTACCTTCTTAGGCATGTAAAGACCGCTTTGTTTCCTTGACAGTCTCCCTCTGGGAGACTGTTGTTTTTAAGACTCAGCGATCACTTCCGCGCAGTGCATGGCATATCGCCAATCCATCTGATCTTCCAAGCTCCACCAAGCGGAAAGAACCGAGTGTGCGATTCCCCATTCACGGATTCGCTCGCGTTCGAAGCCCAAGCGTTCCGGCAAAATCTCGATACGGCGTCTTGCGATTTGAATTGCATCGCTTCGATTCAAAAATCCCAGAGGGTTCGTCAGCAACGGCCCAACTTCATACGCGGCCGGGCCGATCACGCCTTTCGGGTCAATTGCCAGCCATGAACTTCCTGCTGAAAGAATATTGTAGTGATGCAAATCGCCATGAATGAGCATCGGCGCGTATTCTTCGCTGAAGAAGGCCGCGACCGCCCTTTCCGCCCTCTCGACCAAACTTTACTCGAGCGGACCCGTTCCGCCCTCGAAGCGGACGCGTAATTTCCCGAAGCCTTTGAACCAATCTGACAGTTGGATAAACGCGCCTTCAGTCGGCGCGGGACGCCAAAGCTTGAGCATCACATCGGCAGCAATATTCATAGCTCGATCATCGTCATCCAATGTTGTCAACATATTTCCGGGCTGGAGCCGCTCCAATAAAAACATAAAGCGTTCTTCATCCGTTTCCAGTAAACGGACTGCGCCCTTGCCATCGAAAAAACGCAGCGCGTTCATTTCGCTGATTAGTTCGCGATTCGGAACACCGATTTTTAGAACTACTTCATCGCCCTGCGGGGAGGTCGAGTAATCGGTGCTTGTCCGATGTATCGAGACCGCAGTCGAAGAGCGGTTCGCAAACGCGACAAAATTATAGGAAAGATTGGAAACAGACTGAATGTCCGTCAAATGCCAACGACGCGTTGCTTCGTCAAGCAAATCAGGCAACGATGCCAGCCATGCCTTGCCTTCATCGCCAAAGGTGTTTTGGATTGTGGTAATAAATTCTTGAGGAAGATTCATGCGATTTACATGGGGACACAGCACCATTGTAATCCTACCAAGTGCGATGGGAAATACACTTGGAACACGATAATAGCAATAAACTCGAATCCAAGAAATTAAACGAAAGGGGCAGAAAAATATTTCAACATGGATTTTATCATGAGCAATTTTGCGAAAATGCTTGAAATTGCCTAAAAAATTTCCTATAATATTATAAACAGGGTGCGAATTATCGAGATGGTTCGAACAAATGAGGAGAGTGCAATGTCAAATAATTCCCCTACCCCTATCAAACGGCGTCGAGGTTGGCTTTTGGCTTGTGGAGGTTGCATAGGTGTCTTTGTTCTATCCTGTTGCGGGATTCTTGCAATCAGCGCAATTCTGCCAACTCTTCGGCCCACTGCACGCGAAGCATATTCCGGCGCACCAGACTTGCAAGCCGGTGAGGATGTTTCGAATGCTTTAATCGACTCAGGC
>JBJKOR010000257.1:0-4562 GCA_046707185.1 Anaerolineales bacterium
ACATTTTCCGTGATGCAATTCGCCAAATCCACATCAAGACGTGTGTGCTATAATCTGCCACCAATAATTTTCGTAAGCAGCTTCAGATTGTGAATGGAAGAATTCGGAGGAAGTGCCATGCAAATCACCTTGAGTATCATCATCGGAATCATTGTTTTGGGTCTCGTGTTCCTGCTTTTTTGGGAATATCGCATTCGTCATCCAGATGTCCTGGTGCTTTATGAATCCAATGGCCAAATCGGCATTCGGAAAGGCTTGATCTATCCCCGCCATTTCAGCCTACCGCTCAAACGGACGACGTATCCAATTCAATTGAATATCGAGGCGCTTGCAGAGGGCGCTTTGGGCGTACGCGTCAAACTTGTAGGCTCGATGGCGCCATCGGTCAAATACATAGAGCGTCTTATCCGCGTCGGTGGCTGGGACCATGACGTGGTCGCCCATGCCGCCGTCGAAGCCCAGGTACTAATCGAAGGAATGGTAAAGGAATACGCAGAGCATCTCGGAATCCATGACCTTTCATCCACCGGCATCATGGCCCATCTTAATGAACGGGCAAATCTGCTGGAAGAAAAATTCGGCGTGGAATTGGTTTCGCTGACCATTCAATCCGTCGATCCCATCGATCCCAAAATCGCGGACGCGCTTCGGCAGCAGCAACAGGCAAGCCTGCTCGAAGAAACCGAGCGCAAGAATCACGAAGCGCGCGTTGCCGCGGCAAAAGCCAGGTATCTCGCCGATGAAGAAATCACCGAAAGAGAACATGCTTTGGAAATGAAGAAAGTCGAGTTGAAGAAAACCCTGCTCGAAAAAGAATCGGCGTTGGCGCGTCAGCGTTTGGACGAAGAATTGGTACGGGATCGAATGCGCCTGACCTTTGAAAAGGAAAGCTTGGACGTCTTGCGCAGCAGCCCCGAATTGCTGATGCTGACGCCCCAGGCGGCCCGCCTGGCGGAAGCGAGCCAAAACCTAAAGAACGCCCGGACGATTATCTCGCTATCCCCTCAAGACCTGGAGCATGGTTCGGACATCCTGAGTATGTTCCAAAATCTTTTGCAAAAGGCCTTGGAATCAAGAAAAGATTCTTGATGTCATTCTGAGGAGCAGCAAAGCAGCGATGAAGAATCTCAAAAATTAAGAACGGGATTCTTCGCTCCCCGCGAAGCGTGTCGCTCAGAATAACATGTGAGTATGATGTACATGAAATTGAAATCCCTCTTCCAAAATTGCCATGTCGCCTCAACGTGATCCGTTGGACTTCTTTCGGCTGAAACCGATCCGGGTGGCGCGCGTCTCGGAGGTCAGCGAGACCACCGCGGCTTCGCAGGTTCCGAGAGAGGAACGCATCGATTTCCACATCGGCAATCCGCTTCAGGATGCGCGGCTGTCGTCCGCGTATTTGCGCATCGCCCTCGGCATAGACATTCATCAAGAAAATTTGTGCGATTCCAACTTGGACGCGATTCGGGAATATTTGGGATGGGAATCCTCCGATATGCCAAAGTTGGAATTCATCCATCGGGTGTTGCAACGAAGTTCGCCCTATATGCCGCGCGGTGGGTATTTACGAACGGATCCACACCCGCTCATCAAAAGGTTCTGTGATTGGCTCGAATATCAACAAGAACCCCTACATTATGACGTTGGTGAAGTATCAGGCCGGCGTGAGATCATTCTGGCTTCCGGCGGGATTCAAGAAGCGCTGCGCATCATGTTGCTGGCATTATCTTCGTATTTGGAGATTACGCCCGCCCGCGTCTTGTGCTACCAAATACAAACCCTTCCGGCATGGAAAACCATTCCCAATATCCACTTCGAAGAACTTGCCGCGGACGAACGAATGGCCCGCGAACAAGTCGAAGAATTTTTAATTCACCAGCCTGAAACACCGACCTTTCTGCTGATCGGAAATTCATTAGATGAAGAGACTCGCCATAAGTTCCATCTGCTGAGCTTGGACTATCCGCTCTTCTTCATCGAAGCAAACAACGCACCGAATCACCTATCACTGGCGCGCGAGGCGAAATTGGTCCAGCGCGTGATCCGCTTACTAAGCCCGGCGATTTTTGCACCGCGTTTGGATGCGCTTGCAACCGTATTCATCGTCGGCAACGCAGACATCCTCAATATCGTCGAAAACGTTCATTTCAATTTCAAGGGCACGCCTTCCGCCTCCGAAGTTGAATTGTTGTCTTTTCTTCTGGATCAAAAGCTGGCCGATTCTCAAGATGACGGACACAGAGATGTGCCTCGGGTCAAGCCTTCCTTCGATGGACTGTCGTTGGGTCTTACAACGGAATCCGTCCTGCCGCAACTGGCTGAACGCGTGGAGCAGCATCTTGAACAGTTGGTCAACGATCGCTCAGCGATGATCGAACGTTCGGTGGCAAAACTGGAAGAGAAGACCGCGCTCTTCAATCAACGCATTCAGAACGCCTGGAAGAAGGACAGCTTTGCAGATGAATTCTCGAACGTCGAAGCAAGGGAACTTCTTAACCTGCTTACACAAAATCTGGATAACCCCGTCTGGCGGCAAACTCTCCAACGAAGTTTTCTCAGCGCCTTTGTGAAGCACCAGCCGCAATACAAACTCGAAGCGTGCCAGATCGCGAGCGGTTCGTCACGGACTGGTTTGGGGATTCTCGGATTCCATTGTGGAATCAGCGAAGTCGTCGTCGCAGATTTAAGTTGGACCTACGAACAATGTTTTCCGGTGATCCATGCCGTGCCGTTAAAAGAGTCGCTGGAACTCGACGCGGACGCCATGATTCAAAAATTGGAAGAACTACGACAGAACGATCCGTCATGGACGAAGCGCGGCGCGGTGGCGATCAACAACCCGCACAACGGAACCGGGCGCGTCTTCGATGAAGATGCCGTCCGTAAATTGATCGCGCACTGCCTGCAACATAATATTTATGTCATCGATGATTTGTCGTATCAAAACGTCGCGCCGGTGGATGAGCTGCCGGAGATCAAAACGGTGCGGCAAATCGCATCGGAGTTGATCCGCTCCGGGCTGGTTGACGAGGCGCAGGCCGATCGGGTCGTCACCGTCCACTCGATGTCGAAGACCGATTGCCTGGCAGGTGCTCGTATGGCCGTCATCGAGATTCGCGATCCCGAATTGCGACATCGCTTCGATAAAGTCAATTTGCACATTCAGCCGAATCTTGCAGCCACCTTTATTTGTTATTTGTTCTACCGCAACACCACCGAATCGGCACGGACTTATTGGCATCTGCGCAATTCGATCTTCAAAGAACGGACTCAAGCCTTGTTGACCGCCGCGGAAAACCTGCCGCAGGATCGCAACCCATACGACATCGCGATCATTCCTCCGACTGGAAGCATGTACCCGTTATTGCGAGTTGGGAATCTGCCTGCCGGTTTATCGCTGGATTGGCTGGCTTCTTCCCTGGCGCGGCGCGGGATCGGCTTGCTGCCATTAGCGACTTTTGCGCGCACCGAAAAAGGTTATGAGACCGGAAGAAAAACATTCCGCCTCACCCTCGGCGGCGTGGACAATGCCGAAATTCTTTTAGTTAAAACCCGAAGATTGCTCATCACCCTCAACCGCCTTATCACGGAAGAAGAATCGCATTACAACCGGAGGCCGCTGTCCGTCAAAGATCGAGTCGCCGCGAATAACAGATCCATAGAACTCTCGAATCTGTGGAAGGATATCACGAAGCAAATCCTGAAATGCTTCGACGATAATCGAATCGATCACCGCGCCTTGTCGCTCCCAAATCTCGATGGCGAATCGCTGTACCAGGAATTTCTCAAACAACACCTCCCGGAACGTTTGGATTTGTATCGTACCCGGCTGCTCGACCGCGCGCTCATCAGCGATGAATTAATGCATCAAGCGTTGAAAGATGGTGGCGAATGGCTTTCCAAACATTTGCAGCGCGAGTTCATGAAGAATTCCCTGGAACGCAGGCAGGCACAATTCCGGCTGCGCCTGTATGACCGCACCGTTCATCCGACACAAATGTATTCATTGCAAACCGAATTGGTCTTCGAGAAAATTATCAAGGCACTCATTATCGATCGTTCCATCCATCCAGAGTTGATCGAAAAAGCCGCCAGCGAATTATGGTTGGAATATTTGGGGCGCAATGTAGCCATCTCCTCGCGCGAAGAAGCGGATGAAATCCTATTGGACCTCTCCTCGCAAATCGCGGGCGAAGAACACGCCGAGTTATTTACCAACGTTACCTTATCGCCGTTCTTATCATTCTGGAGCGATTGGGACGGAAGCAACCGCCCTTCCGGCCAGGGACATCGCCTGGTCGCCGCGGTGGTGATGGAAAATGTTCGAAGGTTGAGTCACATCGTCAGCTTGGTTCAAGAAGCCGACTCAGACGTGAACATCCAGCCGGAAATATTATCCGAACTGCGCACGCTCCCGCAGCGGAATCAACGTTTCGCCCAGCTTCTGAACGACATCACACTTTTGACTCAGCAGTTGGAACAACGTTACCACGGCATTCTCCCATTTCCGACGGATGCCACACCGCTGCAGCGTTTGGCAACACGCTGGCATTTACGACGCG
>JBJKOR010000258.1:0-3487 GCA_046707185.1 Anaerolineales bacterium
CAGAGGCATATCCTTGATTTATTGTTTCGAAAATTACATTGCCGTCAATATCAGAATAGACGCGATATTGTAGGCTTGGAATATAAACCTCTCTATCCAGACGAGCAATATACCTTGCGTTGATGATGCTAACTATACCTACTGTTGCAGAGACTAATAATGAAAACATAGAAATAAGAATTGAAGGATTCTTATACCAAAGGGGCTGACTCGTTTCGCTTTTGGTTTCTGGATAGGATTGGTTAAGACTCTTCTTTTTATTCTTTTTCATAAACCTTTTGCCTTTTGAAACAGCCGCCGAACTAGGATTTGTGCTGTTGGCTGTATAACTGCTTATGTGCAGATTATACATCCGCCGAATAAAAAGGCAACAACATAAAACTTATTTCCCATTCTTCTTCCTCACATACAGCAATTTCTCAACGTGCGCCACAATTTGATTCTCTGCATCCGTCACATCCACTGCAAAGGTCGGCTCGAGCTTTTCGCCGCGCTCCGCGGCGGCGCGGATTTCAGCTTCGCATTCCGGTGAAATAGTAAGCTTCGCGGTGACTTTGCTTTTCCCCGGTCGCAAAAACTGAATGTTGGCGGATTTATCCCACACGATGTAATCTTTTCCCAATAAGCGCATCAGAATCAACATGAACCACGGATCGCACATCGCATACAACGATCCGCCGAAATGCACGCCGACGATGTTGCGGTTGAGCTTCGTCAATTTCATTTCGACTTGAACCGTGCGCTCGTCAATATAATGCGCACGAATCCCCGCGCCCAACAACGGCGGATAGAAATTTACATGTCTTTCAAGAAAACGTTGCCAGCGTGTGCTCATTGACGGCAAAGTATATCAAAAGGTCACACCTGCACTTCCGAACGGGGTGCAAGTGTTGCGAGCGATGGTCGAGTAAGTGGTGTTCTTCCACTATATCGAGACCGAGCATGGCAATCTCACGTAACCATTAAACAATGGTCTGCAAGTTACTTGGGATTGCCACATCGCCGCTTGGTTTCGATATGGGCTTCGACACGGCTTCACCGGTCAGCACTACTCAACCAGCGCAGATCCTTGCAACGACATCTAATCTATGACTTTCAAACGAATCATATACTGTATCTTCATCCAATCCGAGATCGAGCCAATCAACCTGATTTTCAATCGAAGGCCGGGATACCGAAAATAGTAATAGACCTTCATGATGTCGAATCGTTTATCCCATGCTCGAATATCATCGAAGTCTTTCAATCCCCATTTCAAGAATGATCTTTCATCCAATCCCGTATTTTGAATCACGAATTTGTTCGCGACCTCCACACCACGCGGCGAAGCCACATCGAAGAAGGCTTCGCATCCCGGAAAGACATCGGCGATTCGTTCCAGGAAAATCTTTACTTCATCTTCTGCGAAATAATACAACACGCCCGCGATAATAAAAAGAATGCCGTCAATGACATCGATCTGCTTCAACCAATCTTCATCGAGAAACGAAGCGGAGATGAATTTTCTTCGTTCGCTCTCCGGCACGAATTTTCTTCGCAACGCGATCACATCCGGCAGGTCCAGGTCATACCAAAGCAGCGAGCCGTTATCGATTCGGTCGAAGGTCGTGTCCATCCCGCTGCCGATATTGACAATCGTCGCCCTCGGATGGCTATCGAGAAAGTCCTTGATGACCTCGTCAATATAAATACTGCGCACGATCCATGCGGCCTGACTCAACTCGCTGATATTTTTGGCGATACTGGCAAAGTCATAATCCACCTTCTCGATGATCTCCAGCGCGGTCTGATCACGAAGCAAAGGTTTTGCTTTTTTCGTCTCGAAGGCGCGTCCCCACAAAGGCAGAAACATCGTCTTTTGCACATTCCCCAGTTCGACAGAAATCTTATCCGACATGGTCCCTCCACGGCCTTTCCAATGACTGCTGATACAGAATCAACTCTCGACGATTATAGAATCTCTCCATCAAAAGGGCAATCGTATCCACCCCAGGCATGTCCGAATTCGACATCTTCATCGCCGCCTCCGTCCGCCCCGACAATGGGTCAACGCGCTATCAAGTCCTCTGAAGCGAATGGCGCTTCAAAAAATCCAGCACGAGTCGATTCACCTCCTGCCGAAATTCGATGAAGAACATATGGCGGCCGCGCTCAATGACGTGAAGTTCCGCGTTGGGGATTCGTCCTGCCAATAAATTTGCATTCTCCATCGGGCAAACCAGATCATCGCGTCCCTGAAGAATCAACGTTGGCGTTTTGATGTTCGGAAGCAAATCCCACGCATCGTGGCCGCGGCTGGCGCGTTTGTGAAGTTCTTCGGCATATCCTGGCATCTGGTTCTTTGCGGCCTCGCTCATGCTCCCAAAAAATTGAATTTGGTTCAAGCCCCATACTTTCGAAAACATCAAGCCCGTAGATTTGGAATTGTTACCGCTTTCCATGATCGCCCGTGTTTCGTCGGATGAACGGACTCCATGCGAAACGCCCGCCGTGCTGCACGCCAAAATCAGCGCGCCGATGCGGTCTGCGTGATCAATTCCAAGCCATTGACCAATCGCGCCGCCCATCGAAACGCCGTAAACGTGTGCGCGTCCAATTTGCAGATGATCCAAAATCGCAATCGCATCGCCAGCAAACATCCGCGTGGAATAAGGCGGCTCTTCCGGCTTGTCGCTTTGCCCTGTGCCGCGCTGGTCGTACACGATCACTTGATACCGCCTGGCAAAATCCTTGCGAACCAGATTCCAAATATGATGGTCGCTGTTACGCCCGCCAACGAGCAGCAACGGTTCACCATTCCCCACCACTTCATAATACAGATGAACACCGTCCGGCGTGGTGACAAATGGCATGGTCGATTCTTTTCTCAATAGGAATTACAATTGACAAAAATTATAGCACCTACAAGAGCCTTCATGCCCGATACTGACGCCTTCATCATTTCTGCCGTACAGCACAAGAATTCTTCCAAAGCCATTCGGCAAGCGATTGAGCTGGCTGAATTGGATTCCTCGCGCGTCCAGGATGTGATTCTTGGCCTGGACACGCCGAAGAAAATCAGCGCGAAAAGAATCTTATCCGCCTCATCCCTGACCTGTTCAGTGGCTGCCGTTTCATTGAGCTTGCGCGCCGCCTTTTTCGCGGCGCAGTCCATTTTAAGCGGTGATGAGAATGTTGTGATTGTTGTTGGCGTTGCGGCCAACTTTTCGACCGCCATGCTGTTGGCTTCTCCCGATGCCATCGGACGATGGAATCTCATGCCGCGCGCGCGTCTGGCGGCGCGTTCTTTGAATGGAGTCGAAGCAGCCTTACGCGCGGCAGAGATCGAAACCAAGGATGTAACGATAACCAAAAGTGGAAAAAATGGAGCCAGGCTTATCAAGGAAACAATCGATGAATTGGAGGAGAAATCCGAAAGATGGGGATTGGTTAAATCAAATGAAATCGCCTTGTTGATAGAAAGGATTTAGTCCACGATGCGGGCGTT
>JBJKOR010000259.1:0-7585 GCA_046707185.1 Anaerolineales bacterium
TCCAAAGCGCGCCTAACGAATGGCTTGGCTTCCTCTTCCTCTAGAATCCATTCGCGCCATTTCTTCGATCCATACGTCATCATGCCGAGGCATAGACGCGACACTTTGATACCGGTATTGCCAAATCGAACGTATTCCATTATTTGCTCCTTTTATAAAGATTTGTCAATGTAAAGCTGCTTGCAGAGCCGCATAGTAAACTGGAGTTTTGGGATATTCTCCATTAATATCTCCTGCCAAATCAAACAGAGACGATGAATCCACATCATTAATTCTTAAGGCAGTCCAAAAATTTATAGTTTTCACAACATGGGAGTTTCTTGCAGCTGTGATTATTGTTTGAATAATCTTAATCTTATCCTGCATAGAAACAGTCGGATCAAAATCAAGTTCGCTTATGTTCAGAGCGAATTGATTTTTGTTAGACAACATTGCAAAGTGATTAGTTAACAAATCTAAGGCATTTGCTTTATGGAAAAAGTTTGGATCAACCCTTAAATATCCATTGCTGTCTGCTCCTATGTGAAATTGAAGTCCCAATGAGAAATTAACACTACAACGACGTTTCACATTACTACGACGTTTTGATTATTACTACGACGTTTTGCGACGAGGCGCTTTTTTGGAGCATAGGTGAAGTGTTTTTTGAGTATGATTCCGATGGGAACAGTAGGCAGCATAATTTCTCCGTTGATGGTAGTTGATCGAGGCCAAGGCATCTTCAAGGGGTCGGGCTTCTTCCGTGAGGGTCGCGGCCACAAGTTGCCGAGCTTGGGCGATGGTGAGCGCAGGATTTTTTTTTGGAAAACCAGGCACAGGCGCACAAGGAATAGATGAGCCATAAAGCTTTGAAGCATTTGATGGTGCCAACCCCACCAGGTTCGAGTTTCGTAGTGGTCCATGCCGGTTTCCCCTTTATTTTCCTCGAGTGCGGTTTCCACGGGCCATCTCAAGCCACTGATGCGAATGAGTTCCTCGGCCGGGCAGTGCGCTGGAGCATTGCTCAGATAGAATTTCTCTTCCGGTTGCGGTCCAAGGCTGCGACGGCAGATCAGCCATTGGCGAATGCCGGGCAGGCGATCATGGATGGGCGTCGTGCGCAAGACGGCAAACTCAGCAACCAACGGGCCCTGACTGCCTTCATGGATCAGATGGCGATGCCAAGCAGACCTCGGCAAATTTCTGGCCAACACCCACACCTCTTCCGGAAGGGGCGCACTGCGGCGAACGCGGCGATGCAAGCGAGGCGGCCCCATGCGGCTAGGACCCGGTTCTTCCACCTGCGGTGTACGCAACCAGATGCGCGTATCCCTCGGTACCTCGGCCATATACCATTTGCCCAGGGCTGCAACAGCAGCAGAAAAACCCGGATTCTTCCCGTAACTTTCATCGTAGGCAACCCAGGCGAAGGGAACGACCGCCTGCTCCTTCAATTTCTGCAACATGTCCAGCGCCAGCTGGCCTTCGGTTTGAAATTGAATGCCCTCCGGCAGGCGGCCAGCTTTCCGCAGTTTGCGATGATCTGCCGCGAACCATTCCTGCGGCAGGTACAAACGTTCATCCAAGAATGCGCAGCCGCGGCCACTCGCATAGGCGAGGAAGACGCCCTCCTGGCAGTTTGCGATTTTTCCCAGGTGACCACAATATTGATGCGCCACGCCAATCGAGTGTTTCCCTTGCTTGGGAAAGCCACTACCGTCTACGATCGCCACGCCGTCGCGTTCTCCCAGCCAGGCAGCCACCAGAGTCTGCAAGTGTACAATGAAAGGAGCCGTATCCCATTTGCTTTCACCCATGAACCGCTGCAAGTCCCGGATCGCATTCGGAATCGCACCCAACAGCCCGAGCACCATCGGTTCGATCGTCTTGCGTTCCAAGTTTGATAGCTGCCCACATAAATAGAACCAGGACCAATCGGATTGTTCATGCCGTCGAAAAAGCGCCCCGAACCCATGATAGTAATCGATCAATTCTTTGACTGCCGTAGTCACATTCTGGCGAGTCACCAGCTTAGGTCGCTGCCCACTCGCAGGCGGCTGACGAACCGAACCTCGATGAGCACGGGCATGTCGAGTAATCTTGTTCATGGCGATCTCCTTCCCGAGATAATCGCCAACAAGTGTAACTCCGAAGAATCATCGTCAGTCGCAAACGTCGTAGTAATAATCAAAACGTCGTAGTAATGTGAAACGTCGTTGTAGTGTTAAGCTGTTCATTGGGAAAAGATTGTTGAACTTCATTGGCAATCTGGCTGATGCTTTTTAAAACAAAATTGGCTTTTGCTATATCTTCCGGTTGAGGAATCTCAATCCCGTATTCATTATCTATCTCAAATGT
The DNA here is from genome assembly GCA_046707185.1 of Anaerolineales bacterium. Lineage (GTDB taxonomy): Bacteria > Chloroflexota > Anaerolineae > Anaerolineales > Villigracilaceae > Fen-1038. The sequence continues at coordinate 2,338 of JBJKOR010000259.1, forward strand.
AATGTTATCCAACGGGATATTTGCTGTTTTTAGAGCTTTTATTAATTCAATCGTAGCTTCCTTAATCCAACCTTCTTGATATTTTGTAAAAAACGGATAACCTGTTTGAAACCCAGTATGTCCGTTAAAGTACCACATTGCTTCATTAGCCACATTAAGAATAATCTTGTTTTTTCCGCCGTTGGACATTTTTTTGATCCATGGAATTATTTGTTGAATTCTGTCTTGCATAAAGTTAGGGTTCTGTGCTTCATTACTGGGTATATCTTGATGCCAAAAGATACTAATTCTTGTGTTTGTCAGGGTTGGGTAATTCCCATTCATCATATTTGCATAATCATAAGGAGGATACTTATTGATCCATATAGCGCTTAACCCTCCACTGATAACTATGCCTGAAAAATTATTTCGAGCAGTCAAATTATATTGTGGATCAACGTGGTTGCTGTCTCCCAAATCAACGGCGGTCATGAATTTAATATCTTTAGAATCTTGAAGAGACGCTTCTTTCCAAATCCATTTTCCATTGCTCCCTTGTTCAGCAATATAGCCCACCATATACGATGTGCTGTTTTGGTCAGTAACTGTATAAGTGGTCAGAATATAGGTTTTTGCATCAACTCCCTTAATGACTTTAAAATTTTGTGGGGCTTCGAGTTGCGTAATGACTTGTTGGGTGTCAACAGTGATTCCAACCTCGCTCATGGCATCACGAAATTGAACAATTGGCGAATCTGCACTGTAAACATCAAATAATTCTGGGTTTGAAACTTTGGGATCAGGAACCTGGATTCCGTTGACATCAATCATTGGCACTTGTGTTGCAGTTGGTGTTGGCATCAATGTAGGAGTATTAGTCGGCAATGGCGTTGATGAGGGTGATGGTAATGGAGTGGGTGAAGCGCACGATACGACAATGCATGCAAGAAAAAGTGCAACGAGCATTAGTTTCTTCATGTTCTACTCCCTTTCGTTTTATGCTCCTTTTGCCGTCCTCGGCAAAAAGTTATTGCGCCGCCGAAGACGGCGGCTTGAGCAAATATAATGAACATTATGCTTCCTTCGCCGTCCTCGGCGAAGGGTTCGATGTCAACCACTCATTTATATCAGTAATTTCGATGATCGGCTTCCTTCCATAATCATAATATCCCGCGCTGGAATAAACATAATCTGCTCTATCTTCCACAAGCTTCCAATCCTTGGCAACGGGATTTTGATGAATATATTCCATTTTCTGCCAAAGGAAATCCATCGAGTAAATATTCTTTGCTTGAATATCCTGCCAGATACTATGCTCATGCCTTTGATCACGTTTCTCCCGCTGAAAAAGATTCAATAAGTCTTTTTCACTATGTTCTCGCAACTTCTTAAGAAGCGCGTGTGCTGTAAAAGAGCCAAATTGTTGAACAGCTTCGCCAATCGTAACGCCTTCGGGCTTTAAGATTGCGTGAAGATGTGATGGCATGATTACAAAAGCAAACAGCAAAATTCGTTTCTGTTCCTGTAACCATGCCAGTGAATCCAATGGGATTTTTGCATATTCGGGCGTAACGAAAAGATGCTGCCAATCCGCAATAGATGCGGTCATGAAATATAAATGGGAAGGATCATGCAAAGATGGAAATGTCATCAGGCAATTCTAAACGCCGCCGCGGACGGCGGCTAGAGCCAATTATATTACCCATGCTCCGCTCGCCCACACCCTGGCCGACATAACATCAGGGTCAGATTTACTCGGAATAGATCGTCAAGTTAAAATCCACATGCTGTTGGAGGAGCAGGATTAAAGAACTCTTTCCTGCCCTGCATTCCAAATAAATTTACTTTTGTTCGTCGAGGAATATCTTGAAATCAAAGTTGCGGTTAATACTCATTATCAGCGCCATTGCAGTCATCGTCATTGTCGTTGGATTGATTTTCTGGTCCCAATCCAGAGTCCAGCCCTTGAGCGCGGCGCGTCTCAGCTCTGACCCTTCCTTGGGTTTGCCCTCCGCCAAGGTGACCATCACCGAATACGGCGACTTCGGCTGCACCACTTGCCGCGCCTGGGAAAAAGCCGGTGTCTTGAAACAAATCGTTGCCACCTACGGCGGTCAAGTTCACTTCGTATGGCGGGATTATCCCATCATCACAGCACAATCGCCGCAAGCCGCGGAAGCCGGTCAATGCGCCTTCGATCAGGGCAAGTTCTGGCCCTATCATGATTTGCTCTACGCCAAAGCGCCCGCCTTGAGCATCAGCGATTTGAAATCCTATGCTGCACAATTGGGCTTGAACACTGCGCAATTCGATCAATGCCTTGACTCGCATCAAGACCAGGCGAAGGTCAATCAAAGCATGGCGGAGGCGCGTAACTATGGATTTGTCGGAACGCCGTCTTTTATCGTCAACGGGAAAAAGGTGATCGGGCCAGCCTCGTTCGATCAATTCAAATCCATCATCGACCCAATCCTTGCGGGCGGATAGGCATAAGCCCCTGACCCTCGATCTTATGCATGTTCATGTTGGTAAACCGCGTCGTTGATATCGTTGATGTCGCAATATAAGGAATCGGGTTCGCAGTCCACACATTCGAGTTGGAGCGTGGCGTGGCCGACGTTGTAGCGACGAAGCGCAATCTCGCTGATCTGGCGCTGAATATCCGCCCCTTCGCTGATGGGAATATCCCTGGTGAGCACATGCGCCGACATTGTGCGGAGTCCGTGCGTGATACTCCACACGTGCAGATCATGTATCCCGATTACACCTTTGACCTGCGTCATATCGTGCACCATGGCAGGCATATCCACATCACGCGGCGTGGACTCGAGCAAAATGTCCACCGTTTCGCGCAGAATGCCCCATGCGCTGTAAAGGATCAACAAGCCGATCAACACACTGATGAATGGATCAAGCCAGTTGGCGTGCGTGAAATAAATGATGATGCCTGCCACGACCGCACCAATCGTCGCGGCGACATCGCCGATTAGGTGCACGAACGCGGAACGCAAATTCAGGTCATCTTGGCTGCCGCGTTCCAGCAATAAAGCCGTGATCAAGTTGACGACGAACGCCAGGAATCCAACGCTCATCAAAACAATCGAGTTGACTTGCGGCGGATTAATCAATCGTCGATACGCTTCATAAAAAATCCCAACGGAAATCAACACCAACAAAGTTGAATTGAGCAAAGCCGCCAATATACCCGCGCGGTGATAACCGTATGTGTTCTTTGAATCGGAAGGTTGAGTGGTCAAATAAACCGCGTACCAGCTAATGCCGAGAGCAATCACATCTGTGAAATTATGTGCGGCATCGGTCAGAAGCGCGAGACTGTTGGCAAAGAGTCCCGAGGCGGCTTCGATGATGACAAATGCCAGCGTCAGAAACAGCGCCAGCGAAAGCCGTGAAATGGTTTGTTTGGCTGCATCGCCGAAATGAGTGTGGGAAATATTCATAATCGCGGGCACCACAATTGCAACAGGAAAAATTTCATGAGATCGAGTGCTTACCTGGGAAAACCAAAATAACGGTGACTATTCGTTTTATAACGCCGATATTCGTCCCCGTAGACTGACTCAAGATAACGCTCTTCGATCGGCACGTACACAATGAATAGGAACCAGAACGCAAGAGCCAATAGTAATGCCATTCCAGAACGACTGATCAGGCCAATGCCAATGAGTACCAACTCCCAACCCAGATTCTGTGGATTGCGACTCCAACGATAGATACCGGTCTGAATAAACTCACTGGTATCCCTTCCAGACATCCTGCGAAACGTGCGCAAATGCAAAATGCCAAGCGCATAGATTATTGTGCCAACTACTATAACCAATGCACCAGGCACAATCAATTCCATTGGACTGCCTACCTGAATCTGCCAATAGCGACTCCATGCGGCATAGAATTCAACACCAAAATAGAAAGCGTAAAGTATCCAGACGACTGTCGTTGTAAATGGGGAAAGTACTCGATGGTTTTGGTAATCCCTTCGTACGAGCCAAATTGCCCAAATACTCCAGATAATCAATATGAGAAAACTAAACCAGAAAATCAGCATTCAGATTGTCCTTCACTTCTATGAAAATTGTCAAAGGTCATATGAACAAAAAGAATCACTCCGAATGCTCCATGTGTTTCAGCCCTTGGAGAAATAGATCAGCCACATGTTCATCATCAAGACAATAGAACATCTGCCGCCCCTCTTTTCGGACGCGCACGATATGTTGCAAACGCAGACCACGCAATTGGTGAGAGACCGCTGACGCGCTCATCTTGAGTTCCTTTGCCAGTCCCCCGACGCTCATCTCTCTGTCGAGCAAAACGGAAATGATGCGCACACGGCTGGTATCGCTCAGCGAGCTGAATAGGTCAGCAAGTTCAACGGCTTTTAATTCGCTCAGAGACATAATTCAATGAATATATGAACAGACATTCATATATTAGCATAAAAAGGAAACTCTGTCAACAAAACAAAAGGCGGACCTTCGTCCGCCACTGCTTACTGCCCACTGCTTCCTGCCTACTGAAAATTATCCTCCCAACGTTTCATTCAGCCAATCCAAGAAACCTTTTTCCTTCGGCTTGACCGTCGTTCCCATGGTCGCCGCCAATTGCTCGAACAACTCGCGTTGTTCCTTCGTCAGCTTTGTGGGAACTTCGACCTCGATAATCACCAGTTCGTCGCCGCGATGATCCTTGCGCCGCAGATGCGGGACGCCTTTGCCTTTGATATGGAAAACTTTGCCGGGTTGCGTGCCCGCCGGGATTTTCAGTTTCACATCGCCGTCGAGGGTTGGAACATCCACATCCGCACCGAGCGTGGCCTGCGCCACGTTGATATCGAGATTCAAAAGGATATCATTCTCACGGCGTTTGAAAAACGAATGCGATTGTACATTCAATGCCAGGAACAGACTGCCATTTGGTCCGCCAAAGACGCCGGGATTCCCTTCACCTGCCAAACGGATCTGTGTGCCGTTATCCACGCCGGCCGGGATTTGTACTTTCTTGGTGACTTTCTTTCGTTCGAGGCCGCCGCCGCGGCAGGTTTTGCAGGGCGAGTTGATCACTTCGCCGCGTCCGTTGCACGTTGGGCAGATTCCGGTCTGCACCATTTGACCAAGGATTGTGTTGCGTACCTGACGCACCTCGCCCTGACCGCCGCATGTGGGACAACGCGTCGGCGATGTGCCGGGTTCTGCGCCGGAACCATTGCAGCGTGAACAAGACTCGTCGCGCTCGAACTCGATCTCTTTCTCGACGC
>JBJKOR010000260.1:0-7555 GCA_046707185.1 Anaerolineales bacterium
TGAAGGCGTTCCCAATGTATGTGCGTTTGAACTTTGCAATCGCGATTCCGATGATGGGCGATGACAATATAAACCATGGGGTTTGAAGCCGACTGCCAAACGGCTGCCATTTAACAAATGTGCAGAAAAGCAGGAAGCCAACGATCAACGCCGATATATAAAGCAAAATATTCTTCGGCGTTCGCCTTAGAAAGATCAAGCCGGTCAAGAATACAACAACGATTGCTAAAAGGTGGATGGTATTGCCGGCGTAATTTTCGTTCATCGAAAATGGTCCAACATCGAACTTTGTGCCTTGATACGTTGTGCGCGGATCGTTTTCGGAAATTCCAAACGCTTTGTGGATTCGATAAACTAGAACATAGGTCACATTGTTAACGCGTTGGGATGGCACGGTAAGATGGAAGCTGACGTTGCGAATGATGTTCGACGCGATGGAACTCGGAGATATGATTTGATTGGCGTAAATGTTCTGTTCTTCCTTCGGCGTTGGCCCAAGTGGGTTGCCTGTCAAAGAATAACTTCTTGCAAATTGACTGAGGTTAAGAATTAGGATGATCAGAATGCCAATGCTCCAAAGCCACAACCGTTGTTTGTGCTTTGGATTGAGTATCCAAATGGTAAGAAGAAGGGCAAAAGGAAATGCAAAAAAATAGATGGTGCTCTTGGTGAAGATGGCAAGTCCAAGACTGGTAGTCGTTGCAATCGGTCTCCACCACTGTGGATCTCTGATCGAATGGAGACCAAAGTAGATAAAGCAGACCAACCAGAACGCGCTGGTTTTATCAGTCTGGGCGCTGGAAGCCTCCAGAATTGCCAAAGGAATCGTTGCACAAACCACAGCGGAGAGAATCTGGCCTTTTTTATCCGTGCCCAGTTCTTTGGCAATCAGTGAAATACCGATAATGGAGCCTGCGAACCCAAACCACTCGACCATATTGGCGAACCTGTCACTGCCAGTCAGGAGCTGAAATTGCAGAATTACATATTCACTGCCTGGCGTGAGATATAGTTGACGGTCTATGCTGGTAGGATACAATGCCACACTTTGGTTTTGAATCCAGTGCATGACGCGGCTCATGTGATAGGTCATCGCATCATATGAGTCGGGATGCGCTACGAGGGCGATCAAGCCGATGGTCAAGATGATGATCGCGATCGCGGCAAGACCGAAGTAATCAAATGGTGGTAAATCGGTAATCGGCGAACGAATGGATTTGAAGCCGGTTTTATGAACTTTCCTGAACAGAATCAATCCGGCGAAGATATCGAGGAATGACCATGCAAGAGTAATGGCAATGAAAGTAATTTCTTTGAAAAGGCTCAAGCCTTCGGTGAGGATCACAACCATCGTTCCCCAAATGATGGCAGAGAGCAGGAAGGCTGTTCGCCATTCGAAATCTTGTAAAAAGTAGATGAACGTTACAAAGAAAAATAGAATGGGAAGGATGGCAAGAAAAATATTTCCGTTTGGAAGGCTCATACTCAAAAGTCCTTAGATAAGAAAAAGGTTCGCATTTTACTTCACAACCGGTCCAAACGCCAAACCCAATCCATACGTAATCAACGCCTCGCCGAGTCCGATGATGGTCATCTCTGCGCCGCTCTTCCATGGACTAAGCCCGGTCACCACTGTCTTGGCTGCGCCGATGGCGAAATGTGCCAGCGTGCTGATCGCAAACGAGGCAAGGATGGCGGGATAACCTTCCGTGAAGAAAAAGGGGATGATCGGGATAAACGCGCCGATGGCGGTTGAGAGCGATGCGGATAGCGCTTCCATCCACGGATTTGGAAACGATTGCTCGGAGAGTCCCAACTCTTCGTTTCCCAAAGTTTTCAGCGCTGATTCCGGTTGGGCGATCAAGCGCGATGCGATCAGCTTGGCCTCATCTTCCGGCACGCCTTTGAGCTGATAGAACAGCGCCAATTCCTCCTCTTCCTCTTCAGGATGGATTTGTAATTCGCGACTCTCGCGTCGCAATTCGGCCACCTCCACCTCGCGCTCGGTCTTGGTGGCGAGATATGCGCCGGAGCCCATGGATAATGCAGATGCCAACATCCCGGCCAGACCCGCGATCAGAACGGCGGGACCGCCTGCGGTCGCGCCTGCCACGCCGGTCACGATTCCGAACACCGAACCCAAGCCATCATTTGCGCCATAAATCGCCTGGCCAATCCATCCGCCGCCGCGCTTGTGCCAGCTCTCGCGATGCAGAATGATGTCCAACATCGCTTGTGGCCCAACCGGTGTGTTTGGAGATTGACCTGATTTTTGAAATGCGCCGCTGTGCGTTTCCTCATCGTGTCTGACGGAATCGAGGGCGGCGCGGTCGGCTTCGGTCGGTGCGTCATCTGCCAGCGATTCATACATCTCGGTGTCGTCGTCTTCGTTGCTTTCGAGACGTTGGAGGGCGTTATCCGTTCCGCTTTGAACCAGCGCCCAGCGCCAGATTCGGTCGCGCAGCGATTCGCGATCCGGTGGGATTTTTGCACCAAGCTCTTTGAGCCGTGTCGCCCAACGTTCCGCGTGACTCGCTTCGGTGGCCGCCAGACCGATCAGGGCCTTTCGCCGCGACTCATTGGTTTCCTTCTTTGCGAGGGCCAGGTAGGTTCGGTTCGTCGCGCGTTCTTTTTGCAAGGCAATTTGCAAACCTTTGATGAATTTTGATTTGTCTTCGTTATTCATTTCTTCCTCATCATTTCTCGATCCGCGAATACTTGTACCTGCGCTTGCGCCAGTTGGAAGTGCAGGTGTATATGCTAATCAACGCGAGTGTTTAAAGCGATTCGCGATAATTCGCGAAGATTGGCGGATTTGTTCTATTCAGGTCGTGCTTCTTCGAACGCTTCCCGTGTTTCGCGTCCAAGCCAAAAAAGAAACAATAACGCGGCGATATGTTCAGCCCACCACCAGCCGAGTAGTGTATTGAGAAGCAGACCGATCAAAACCGTTCCGGCCATGTACGCGCACGTGATCGATTCTACCGCGTCGCCCGCCAGCGCTTCGCTGTGAATACGAGTCGCAATACGGCGTTTCATCATTGCAAGATACGGCATGATCAATATTGCCGCCGCAGCTATGCCAATTCCGAGCAGCGTGCTTTCCGGCTTTGAATGGACGATCAGGCTGTAAATTGCGGTGACGAAAACATAAATACACAGAAGCGCGAGCGTAATCGCGACGATCCATTTTGCCCTGTGTTCGGCTTGCTCGACCCGATCCATATCCCTGCCCTGGCTTTCCACTTGAAGCCGCCATAACAGGATGCCGCCGCTGATCAATTCGATCAAGCTGTCAATGCCAAATGCTGTCAATAGAATGCTGCCCGCCACAATTCCCGCGCTGATGGAAACCGCCATTTCGATAATCATCCAAATGATGCTGATGCCCTCGATTCGAATCCCTAAACGCAAATTTGTAATTCGTGTTGTTCCCATCGATAAATCGTCTAATATTCGTTTTAGGAAAGCGGAATCAATAACAATGGGATCTTTGTTTTCTGCGCCACTTTCGGTGCGACGCTGCGTGCCCAGAATGCGCCCATGCCTTTTTTGCGATGCGTGGCTAGGACGATCAAGTCCATGGATGAGTTCTCAGCGATTTTGGCGATCATGGATGCCGGGTCGCCGCGCGCAATTTCCGCCGAGGCTTTGATCTTCCTGGAATGCAGCTCTTCGATATGTTCTTGCAGATGACTCGAAGCGCTTTCTTCGCTGATGTTTAGGAATTCTTGCGTGGATGCCGGCATCAGATTGCTGGTTGCCACTTGTTGACCGGCAAGCGTCCCGAAAGTTGGAATTACACTCAACAGGTGAAGCTCGGCGTCAAAGGCTTGTGCAAGCGATTCGGAAAGTGGAAAACTGTGATCGTGCGCCGAATCAGGATCGAGCGGAACAAGAATCTTTTCGACCTTGAAGCGCGGCGCAACCGGTTTGATGAGCAGCAGTGGCTTTTCCACTTGTGCTACAACTTGCTGGGCGATGTTTCCGAACAGTGCATCACGCAAGCCTCCCTTACCGTGTGAACAGATCACGAGCAAATCGGGGTGGAATTCGGTTGTTGCGTGTTCGACAATGCTTTTGGTCACATCCGCTACCGGCGCGGTATGAACGTGTGTCATCACGTTGACTTCCGATGAAAACTCTCGCTTGGCAATATCTTCCAGATATTCCGTGGCTTCATCGGGTTCTGTTAAATGCCGGTCGGCATGGATTTCGTGAGGCGCGTCCTGTTCGATCACGTGCAGAAGCGTGACCGGCGCTTTGAACTTTTCCGCAAGCACCGCAGCGGGACCCAGCGAGGCTTCGGAAAGGTTTGAGCCGTCAAGAGGGACAAGGATTTGTTTGAACATTACTAGCTTCCTGGAAAGAGTGTTTGATATAACAAGAAGAGATTCAATGCCACGATTAATGCTGCAACCATGCTGGCAACGATCGTGGTGATCTTTTGATTGACCAGTACACCCATTATCTCACGTTTTGATGTAAATATAACCAAGGGAATAATGGCGAATGGCAAACCGAAACTCAGCACAACTTGACTCATAATCAGGGATTGCGTTGGGTCAAGATGTAATGCGATCACAATAAAGGATGGCAGCATGGTTGCAAGACGTCGGACCCACATGGGAATCTTGAAGGGGACAAATCCTTGCATGATCACCTGGCCTGCCATCGTGCCAACGGTGGACGAAGAATGTCCTGATGCGAGCAACGAGATTGCAAACACGATGCCGGCCGCACTGCCCAGCAGCGGTGTGAGCGTGCGATAAGCCTCTTCGATGGAGGCGATATTGCTCAAGCCGTGGGTGTAAAACGTCGAAGCCGCCATGATCAGCATGGCCATGTTGACCAATCCCGCGATGGACATGGCGATGAGTACATCGATCAATTCAAAGTGGAAGAGGCGTTTCAGTTTCTTCGGTTCGCGCGTCACAATCCGTCCCTGCGTAAGCCCTGAATGTAAAAAGATCACGTGCGGCATGACAGTCGCTCCGAGAATGCCGGTGGCGAGCAAAATACTTTCCGCCCCTGAAAACTCCGGGACAACGCTGTGATATGCGAGCGCGCCCCAATCCGGGCGATCCAGCGCCGTCTCGACCAGGAAGCAGACTGCCACCACGCCAACTAGCGCTGTAATCAGCGCTTCGAGAGGACGGAAGCCGCGATTCTCAAGCAATAGAACAACCAGGGCCAATACGCCCATTAGGACAGCGGGCAGGAGCAGGTCTGGTAAACCTATAAACGTCCCAATTTCATTGAACAGGCCCGGAAAGAGCAAATAGATTCCCAGCGCCGCGCCGAGGAATTCTGCCAGGTCGGTTGCCATGGCGACAAGTTCCATGATGATCCACATCACATATCTCGCCCAATGTGGATAATGATCGCGCATCATCTCCGCCAGATTCTTGCCGGTGGCGATTCCCAGTTTGGCCGCCATGGACTGAATTAACATCGCCATCAAGTTGCTGGCGAGGATCACCCACAGCAATTGATAGCCGTACACCGCGCCGCTTTGGATGTTGGTCGCATAGTTGCCGGGGTCGATGTATGCCACGCAGGCAATGAAAGCCGGTCCAAGAAATGGAAGCAGGCGCGCCAGGAAGCCTTTCTTGCTTTTGCCTTCCAAAACTTCCTCGGCAGACTTCAGTGTGCTCAGGTCGCTTTGTTTTGCATTTGTCATGAATAAATTCCTTTACTTTTATGGGATTTCGACGAAGACACGGTTTGTAATTGCCGGACCAAGCGCGAGCGCCTCTTTCCGCCCTCGAATTTGAATATGCATCACCTGATCGTAGCGCGACACTTTGAGCGTTTTCACCCGTGCACCGATCACCAGACCCAGTTCTTCGAGATGTTTAAGAAATTCCGCGCCTTGTGCGCGGACGCGCCGAACGCACGCTTCTTGATTCGGCTTCAGTTTCGATAACGCGATGTAGGTATCTTTTGGCATGACCAGATTAGCCGACGGAATCGGATCGCCATGCGGATCACGTAACGGATAGCCCATCGCCGCCGCGATCCGCTCCTCGAATTCCTCCGAGATCACGTGCTCGAGTTTTTCCGCCTCGTCATGGACTTCATCCCACGAATAGCCGAGCGTTTGTACCAGCCAGGCTTCGATCAGGCGATGATGGCGAATGACTTCCAGCGCGGCGCGTTTGCCTTTGGCCGTCAATGTCACGCCTTGATGTTTGTGATATTCCACCAGGCTGGGCTTGCTGGAGGCGAGCTTTTGCATCATGCCCGTGACGGAAGCCGGTTTGACGTGCAACCGCTTCGCCAATGCGTTCGTACTGGCAGGTTGTCCGTTTTCGGTCAATTCGTAGATGGCCTTGAGATAATCCTGGATGGAATCGGTGAGTGTTTTATTCATGCTAAATAATAATTTAGGATTGCCTAAATATTTTAGCAAAGAAGGATGGGGAAGTCAAGGGATTAATCTCAAGCTTGGATTTGAGTTAATGTGTTTGAATATTAAATTGCTTACGCAAAGCCGTAAAAATCTCGGTAAAAGATAAACGATCAGCTTCCGTAGGGAGCAATGTAGACTGCAATGGCGATAAAATGCGCCAGCGCAGCCAGGATGACGAAGATGTGCCAGACCTCGTGAAAGCCGAATTTGCCGGGGAAGAAATCAAGTTTCTTCGTAATATAAACTATCGCACCCAAGGTATATACTACGCCGCCGATTACCAGCCACACGAGCGCGCCGACGGGTAGCACCCTCAACATCTCGCCGATGGCCGTGAGGCAAAGCCATCCCATCAGGATGTACACGCCAGCCGTCAGCCAGCGAGGCGCCTTGACGATCAATAGCTTGACGATGATTCCGATGATTGCCAGGGACCAAATGATGGTCAGAAGTCCCCATTTCCAAAACCCGCTGAACATGATCAAGCAGATCGGCGTGTATGTTCCGGCAATCAAAAGATAGATGGCGGAATGATCGAGCTTGCGCAGGTTCTCGATGACCTTCGGTTTGGCCTTGACCAGATGATAGATCGCACTGGCGGTGAAAAGCAGAATCAAGCTGACGCCGTAAATGCTTAACGAAATCTCTTTGATTACGTTTTTCCAGGCGATGATGATCAATATGACCAGGCCGATTGCCGCGACGATGGCTGCAAAGAAATGTGTCAACCCATTGACGGGTTCACGGAATTTTTTCAACATACGACGATTTCCATTCGAAGCGCGATTCTACCACTGGGCGAAAATGAATAATTTGTGTAATAGATTGATTATTTGGTCGCTAAGATAATCAACACCGTACTCGCGCGGGTTTCCACCTCTCGGACTTCCACGTTGAACCCAGCCTGTTTCAAAGGCGAGATAGCGCGTGCGCCGATCACTTCGCGGACGTTGCGCGGCGTCTGGCCGGTGACGCGAAATAACCACGCAGCAGCTTTGTCCTTCAAATTGCGCCCGACGATCCAGGCCGCGGGCAGCAGGATGAAGCGTCCGCCGCGTTGGAGGACGCGATAAATCTCGGCTAGGGTGTCCGGGTCGAAGATATATTCTGATGGAAAGGTCGAGATAACGGAATCAAAGT
>JBJKOR010000261.1:0-3064 GCA_046707185.1 Anaerolineales bacterium
TATTGACCAGGCAATGGAACAAGCCGTCTACGAGGTTATGGAAGGCGAAGGAAAATATTGGGGAGAAATTCCCGGGCTTCAAGGTGTGTGGGCACGCCACAAAACACTCGAAGGCTGCCGGCGCGAACTTCGGGAAGCGTTGAGCGACTGGATTGCTCTAAGGTTACGCTTGGGATTGCCTATTCCCATTTTGGCGGGCATCGATTTAAGCAAGATCGCTCAGCCCGTTTGATATTATCACATGCCCGGTTTGAAAATGTATCTCGGCGCGAGTTTGTACGAAGAATGCGGGAATTAGGCTTCGATGGGCCTTATGCGGGTGGAAAGCATCCGCAGACCTGCCCTGAGCGAAGTCGAATGGGTGCGCGGGGGCAATATTACTGTGATCATTCCCAATCCACACGAAGGTCAAATTGGCGTTGGGTTTTTGACGCGCATCCTTCGGCAAGCTGGAGTTACATGCGAAGAGTGGCTTGGGAAGTCATAGTTGCTTTTATCCCTTCGACTTCCTCTTCCCTCTTCGAGGAATTCGCGAGGATGGTGTCGCTCCCCAGAAGAATACTGGGACTTCGCACGGCAAGCCTTCATCCTTCATCTCTCATCTTTCATCTTTTATGCCTGTCATTTCTGTTGAACATCTCTCTAAAATTTATCGTCTCGGACAGGTTTCGGTACGGCGAGAAGGCGCCGCCTACTCAACCCGGCGGATCGGCACCCCGTCTCGGAAAAGCATCCTCGCGGGCCCACAGGGTGCTTCGCGAGGCGAGCGGCCGGCACGCTATCCCGCGACTTGCAGGTTTGGTGGGCGAAAGTGCGCACCGAGCAGACCCTTCGGCGCGGCTCCCCAGAAGGGCGCTGGGACTTCGCAGGGCAGGCGTTCAAGGACACGGTATAATATCTCTCGTTGAAGCAGGAAATCATATTTCTATTTCCTGATTTAAGGAGATTAACCAATGACCGATATATATATGGATACGTTTCACAAGTTGGAGGCTCTCAAGGATACTTTATCCGATAATCTTGAGTTGAGCCATGTCCTTGAGAAGCTATTGAGCGTAATGCTCAATCAGTATCAACTGCGCCTGGAGCGCTACGTGCGCGACCTGCGGGATTACGAAGAACGTTATAGCATGGATACTCAGACCTTTCACGAACGCTTCGATGCAGGCGAATTGGGCGACTCGGCGGATTTCTTCGAGTGGGACGGACTTTATGATTTGCAGCGTGATCTTGAGCAAAAAATCCACCGCTTGGAGTCGGCTTTGTGAAAGAGGCGGATGATTATCTGGCTTATGTTAAAGCATTGATTATTGCCAATCCCAAGGTGGCGGGCTGGAAAGCCCTGCGCGAAGAAGCGCAAGGCGAACTTGGGTTGTTTCGATATCGAATTACATTCCAGGATGGCAGTCTGCTCGAGATGTTCGAGCGTTTTCAAATCGTGAATGGAGAGCTTCTGGTTACAAAATATCGCCATCATTGGCAGGATGCGGCGGGACGGTTGCTGAAGCGATGGGACAATGCGGCGCATCATCCCGAAATCTCTACGCATCCGCATCATGTTCACGACGGCAGCGAGGAAGACGTGAGGTCTTATGAACCAATCGGCGCAGAGGGAATATTGGCTTTGATCTCATCCATGTTTTCTGAATGAAAATTCCAACGGAAAGGCTTGCATTTCCCTGACGCGACCAGTTGCCCATCTTTCTAAGATTCATCTTTCGTCCTTCATCTTTCATCTTTCGTTATGCCTCCCGTCATCTCCGTCGAACATCTCTCTAAAATTTACCGCCTCGGCCAAATTGGCACCCCGTCTCGGAAAAGCATCCTCGCGGTCCCACAGGGTGCTGCGCGAGGGCGAACGGTTGGTGAGACCGATCACGGCAATCGCGATGGCGAAGAAGTCTGGGCACTTAAGGATATCAACTTCACGGTTGAGCAGGGCGAAGTGTTAGGCATCATCGGAAAGAATGGCGCGGGGAAAAGCACACTGCTCAAGATTCTCTCGCGAGTCACTACGCCGACTTTTGGAAAGCTCAAAGTTAAGGGACGTGTTGCCAGCCTGCTCGAAGCGGCGTCCTGGCCGAAGGTGTCGAAGGATGGAGACCCTTGTTCATGCGATATAATAAGGGCGGTGTACAAAAGATTGGAGCGCGAGGTATGACACTAGTAGATATTGGTACCCTTGTTGTTCAAAGCGCCGACATTCGGGGCGGGCGCCCGCGTATCGCTGGCACAGGCATCACTGTGCAGCGCATCGCGGGTTGGTACAAGCTGGGGTTGAACCCGGAGGAGATCGCGGATCGAATCGGGCATCTATCACTGGCCCAGGTTCATGCCGCACTAGCCTATTATTATGCCAATCGTGAAGCTATCGAAGCGGACCTGGCTGCTGAAGAAGAAGAGGCACAGCGCTTGGAACGCGAGCATTATCTTTCCAGCAGGCATTCGTGACGATCCGTCTTTACTTCGACGAAGATGCAATGGATAAGGACCTCGTGCGGGCACTGCGAGCCCGGGGCATAGAAGTGATGACAGCCCTTGAAGCAGGGATGATCGAGCGGACCGATGAAGATCACCTTGCGTATGCAACGACTCAAGGATATGTTCTATATGGGTTCAATGCGGCGGATTACTATCGCCTGCACACCGCCTTTCTGTCCGCAGGGAAAATCCATGCGGGGATTATCTTGGCGCGACAGCAGCACTACTCGGTGGGCGAACAGATGCGCCGCCTTTTGAAACTGATCGCGGCAGTGTCCGAGCAAGAAATGAGTAACCGAGTGGAATTCCTGAGTGCGTGGACCTGATCTGCTTACAGTATCGACAAGGCTTCAATACTGCCTCCCGCTTTTTCATCGTTTCGATGGCGCCATGGGCGCCACTCAACGCAAGCCTTCATCCCTTCGACACAGCTTCGCTAGTCAGGGCAAGCCTTCATCTTTTATCTTTTATCTTTCATAATTCATCTTTTTCTTATGTCTCCTGTTATTTCCGTTGAACATCTCTCCAAAGCCTATCATCTTGGCCAGATCGGCACCCCGTCTCCAGCTAACGCCTGCGCGGG
>JBJKOR010000262.1:0-7769 GCA_046707185.1 Anaerolineales bacterium
GTAAGAGCTTTGAAAAATAGGATCACAATAAGCCATGAAGTCATTTGAGAACGCTGATAATAAAGAGATCGAAAAGTTCGATAACGTTTCACAAATCTGGTGGGACCTCAAAGGCGAGATGGGTACGCTTCATGTTATCAATCCATTGCGTATCAACTTCATTATGGAAAAATTAACCACGCCGCGCCCGAAAATCCTGGATGTGGGATGCGGCGGCGGGATTCTCTCGGAGGCACTGGCAAAAGCCGGGGCGCAGGTGACCGGCCTCGACTTGTCTGAAGCGTCGCTCGAAGTCGCTAAAAAACACGCGCAAAGCCAAAATCTTAAGATTGATTATCGTTATGAAAGTGTACAGGATTTGGCGGAAAAAGAAGCAGGAACGTTCGATGCCGTCGCTTGCATGGAAATGCTCGAACATGTCCCTGAGCCTGCGAAAGTGATCGCGGCTTGTGCGAAAGCGTTGAAACCTGGCGGTCAGGCTTTCTTCTCGACGATCAATCGCATGCCGAAAGCATTCTTGTTTGCAATCATCGGCGGCGAATATATTTTGCATCTCCTGCCGCGTGGCACACATACCTACTCGAAATTGATCCGTCCCGCCGAATTGAAGAAATGGAACCGCGAAGCAAGGCTGGAATTTGTGCGCCTTGCCAGCTTGATGTACAATCCCATCACCGGCCATTGGAAAGTTGCCGCGGACAAGGAAGATGTGAATTACATGGCACATTTTGCAAAGAAATAAATTCGATTCGTCATTGTGAGGTTGACTACCCTCCGACCGAAGCAATCTCCAATGAAGGTGTGGATTGCTTTGCCTGGCTCGGTAAGGGAACCCTGCTCGACCCGCACTCGCAGTGATGGGACAAAACGGAGGCCTTTTCGATGAAACGTTTCTTCGCGCTCTCGAGAACGACGCACGGCATTTTAGATCTTGCTATGCCGGGCTTTGTTGCTTTGTTGTGGCTGGGCGCATTCCCTGCTTTGTGGAAAATCATTCTCTCATTATTCACGGCCTTTTCAGCTTATACCGCAGTCTACGCCTTGAACGATTTGGTCGGTATAACGGTTGATAAGGAAAAATTCGCAGGCGGAATCAATGCCGGTTATTCGGTTGAAGCGAGCACTTTTCGTTATCCGCTGGCACAAAATGTCCTCCCATACAAAAGCGGATTCCTGTGGTTCGTGGGGTGGTTTGTCGCGGCATTGGTGGGTGCATATTTTCTCAACCCGTACATCATCGTTGTCCTCGTTACGGCCGCGGCTCTTGAAGTGGCCTACGTTCTCCTGCTCAGAGTCACCTACCTGCGCGCCCTCGTCAGCGGGCTTGTCAAATCGAGCGGACCCATTGCCGCCATCTACGTTGTTGATCCGAATCCCGCCCTGGCGAAGGTGTTGCTCGTGCTTGCCTGGGTCTTTGTATGGGAAATTGGCGGGCAGAATATCCCCGCAGATTGGAACGACACTGTCGAGGACAAACGCGTCAATGCTAAAACGATTCCGCTTCAACTCGGGACACAGATGGCTGGCACCATCGTTCTGATCGCGCTCGCTCTCACTGTGACGTTCAGCTTGTTCCTGCCTCGTATCTCGCCTCTTACTTTAGGCTGGCTTTACTTCCTCGCCACCGCGCTGGCAGGAATCCTCCTGCTCATCAAACCCGGCTATGACCTCTTCAAACAGCAAAACGAAGGTACCATGGCTGCCAGGCTTTTTGATCGCGCCAGTTATTACCCAATGGTGCAATTAATTATCATCACCGTGTTTGTATTATTAGCATCTGTTGGCATGCATTAGAGGGCGGAAACCTTGTTTTACCACGTTGCATCTGCGGTGGTGCTCACGCCTGCATGTTTCCCCACATGCTTATACATCGTCACATTCGTGAAAGGTTCGTTCAATATTCCATCATGAATTGCCCACGAGCGCAAGCGGATGCTGTGGACGGCGTTCATCGAACGAAACGGCGAGTCATCCAGCTTGGTTCGCAAATCGCCGCCATCTGAAAATCCACGCTGGATGCGTTCCATCAATTTGCGTCCCTGCTGGTAGGCAAAGCCATAACGCTCGAAGATAACCGCGTTGTGATAATACAACGGCTCAGCGAAATATAAATCATGACCGAGGTTCTCGACGAAATTCTCGAAGCCAATGACAGCCGCCTGGAGCATCCGCAAACCGTTCCGTACCTGGCCCGGAGCGAGTCCCGCTTCGAGGGCTGCTTGCTCGGCCTCGATATTGCGCGTCGACGTGCCAAATTCGGTCGCGCGCCCATCCGGCATTTGATCCACATCGAAGCGTGGTGAATCCGGGTTGTTGAGGATATATAACAAGATATGGATTTGTCCGCTCACCGTGTCGGTCAAGTGACCGTAGAGGACTGGATCGGGGAAATTCAATTGATGGTACAGCCACATCTCTATGTTGCTCGAGCCAGGCGTGAACTTGAATTTCGTAAACGAGTCGAATTGGGGCGAATCGATCTTTGGAAATTGAAAATAATCCAGCAGTTCGCGCGGAATCAAGCGGTAATAGATTTGGCGCTTTTCTGCTTCAGGCAGCAGGTTGATGCCGCCAATGGTGGAAGATTTCATAAGTCACTTCCTGTAATGGGCTTCCCGTTTGGCCTCGCGCTCGGCATCGCGCTTTGCGATTGCCTCGCGTTTATCGTGTAGTTTCTTGCCGCGCGCCAGCGCAATCTCGACCTTGGCGCGTCCGTCCTTCAAATAGACGCGCGTTGGAACAATCGTCATGCCTTTCAACCGGACGCTATTCCATAATTCGCGGATTTCCTTTTTGTGCAGCAGCAGGCGGCGCTTGCGCTTGGGATCATGATTGAAGCGATTGGCTTGTTCGTACGGCGCAATATGTGCCTCGACCAGAAACGCATCGCGCCCGTTCTCGATATCCACATACGCCTCGACGATACTCATCTGTCCGGCGCGGATGGACTTGATCTCGCTTCCCTGCAGGGATAACCCCGCCTCGAATCGCTCCAAAAGAAAATATTCAAAACCGGCCTTGCGGTTGGTGGCAACAACTTTGACGTTTTCAGTCATTTATTCCATTCTAACATGTTGTAGGGATCAGGCAATCGTGGCTTGTAGTTTTCCCGGGGGCAAGCCCCATCGAAAGATCGCGATTCCGGCCAGGATGCGTGCTCCCGCAAAGAGGAACAACGATGCGGTAAATCCGATGGCGTTCGCAATCAACGGCCCGCTCAGCGATCCAACCAGCACGCACAAGTTCAGGATTATGCTGTACCATGCCAGATGTGCGGGGCGGTCATTCGCCGGAGTATGCTCGAGCAGATAGTTGGCATAGGCGCCGGTTGCCAGCGACGCCGCGAATCCGCCGACGGCCGAGGTGATATAGAAATGCAGGGCATTTTGCGAAAGCGCCAGCCCAATGGGATAGAGCGACATGATCGAGATTCCAATGGCGGTTACTTTTTGATGGCCGATTATCTTGACAATGCTTCGCAATTGAGTCGAGCCGAGCATCAGGATGAAGTAGAAGATTCCTGAGCCGATTCCAATTTGACTGTCGGTCAAATGCAGCACATTGACTTGAACTAATGGAAAGATCGGCAGCGGCAAGTTCTGTGTTAAATGAAAAGCCAACAGGGAGAACAGCACGATTCGAAATGGCGTCTGCCAGATGTCAGCGCGGATGGCGGATAAAAAGTTGGAGCGTCGATTCGTTCTTTCGGGACCTCGAACCGGCTCCGGCTTGCGATGAAGCGGTTCCACTTCTGACGCCGCCAGGGGCTTGATCAAAAAGAGATTCAGGCTGCTCATCGCCGCGCCGAAGAATCCGATGCCGAACACGACCTGGTACCCGAGCGGGAAGGGGAGTTGGTTGAGCAGATATCCGCTGCCCACAGAGGAGATCATGTACGTGACGGATAACACCACATTTCGGAAGCCCGCCACGTGGGCGCGGTATTCGGTGGGCACTGCTGCAGCAAAGAGGGCGTTGAATCCAACCGATAGCGGCGTGAGCGGAATCGCCATCAGAAGCGCCAGGATGATCAAGGCCCAGATCTGTGCTGAATCTCCAAATATCCACGGCAAGGGTATCCACAACAGAAAGCCGAGCCGATAAACAACCGACGACCAGAAAACTGCTTTGCCAACGGGTCGGGCTTCGACCCAATGCCCGGAAGGGATGGCAAGCGCGAGACTCACCACAGCACTCGCCGCTGTGAGCAAACCGATCTGGAAGCTGTTGGCGCCTAAGTGCGTGGCGTAGATGTTCAGGAAATTAACAGCAGAACCTGCAAGGACCCCATACCAGCCAATATCGAAGTAGAGATGAATGAAATTGAGGCGATGTTCTTGTGGAATATCGCTGGAAAAAAGCCGGTCAAGCACACGGCGATTATACTGTTTCGCGCAAGATATATAATAGGAAGAATTTAGGCCGCGGAGGATATCAGTACAATGACCTTTTCACAAGCTAATTTCAGCAGAGCCGCCATGCCGCGTTTTTTCACCCAGCTATTCTCGTATTGAGCAGACAGACTTTGTCCGACCTTTCGAAAATTTTGTTTACAACGTAGAAACGCCTTCCATACGCTCTTCTTAAAAAATTTGATTCTTTAAGGCAATCCTGCTTTTGGCCTCTTGTAGCTGTTTTGCATGTGTGCTAAAATCATTTCAACTCACCATATGTACGGGCTAGGCGGAACGAAAACCCTACATATGGCTCTATCATCTGTTCTAGAAATAAATCTTGATTATTTATGCGTTGTCCATATTGTAATTATCACGACTCTAAAGTCCTCGATACCTCCCACGACAGCCATGGCGGAATCCGCCGGCGCCGCGAATGCCTGAAGTGCAAACAGCGCTTCAGCACGTATGAACGGCCGATTTTGGCTACCCCGCTTATTGTCAAACAGGAGGGGACGCGCGAGGAGTTCGACCGCGAGAAACTATATCGCGGGATCCGCATTTCGTGCGCCAAACGCCCGGTGTCCGCTGAGGATTTCGAGCGCTTGGTGGGACATATCGAAGCGGAATTGCAAAAAATGGGCAAGGCCGAAGTCTCGTCACGCGTGATCGGGGATATGGTGATCGCCGGTTTGAAAGAAATCGATCAGATTGCATATATCCGTTATGCAATTGTGTATTTGCGCCTCGATGATCTGGGCGCGTTGCGCAAGGAAATAGATAAACTTCTCAAAAGCTAATTGAACGATGACAACACTCCTCGCCTGGAGGAGGTGTTGCTATCGTTCTTTTTTTATCGTTAAAAAAATCGAGAACGAGGAGAGTTATATGGTCACAAAAAACGTTGTTCCATCCAAACATTTGCTTCCCACGCCGCCCATGCCGAAAGGATTGCCCAAAGCCCAGTTGACAGATAACGCGCGGCAGGTGCTGGAGCGCCGCTATGTCCGCCGCGGGGATGATGGAAAGCCTGTTGAAAGTGTGGAGGAAATGTTCTGGCGCGTGGCTTATCACGTTGCGAAAGTGGAAGAGCAATGGGACGATGACGTGATTGCACGCGCGACGGAATACTATCATTTACTGATCAGCAAAAAGTTCTTTCCCAACTCTCCAACGTTTACCGGCGCGGGGACGCCGCTTGGACAACTCGCCGCTTGTTTCGTTCTCCCGATCACTGATGATATGGGACGCGACGGCGCGGGCATTTTCCAAACCCTGCGCGACGCGGCCTTGATTCAGCAAACTGGCGGCGGCAACGGCTTCTCGTTCTCGCGCCTGCGGCCAAAAGGGACGCTCGTTAAATCATCGGCAGGTCAAGCCACCGGACCGGTTGGATTCCTGCGCGTGTACGATCACGCTTTTGGGGAGATCGCCCAAGGCGGAACAAGGCGTGGCGCCAATATGGCTGTCCTGCGCGTGGATCACCCGGACGTTGAGGACTTTATCGTTTGCAAAACAGACGAAAATCAAATTACAAACTTCAATATCTCCGTTGGCATTACCGATGCTTTCATGCGTGCGGTGCGTGATGACCAAGATTGGGAACTCCATTTCCCCGATGTGCACGATCCGAAGTATCGCGAAGTGCGCGGCACGCTGGAACAAATGGAAGATGCGGGCGTGCAGATTCACACTTATCGAAAAATGCGCGCCCGCGAGTTGTTCGATAAGATCGTCAGGCAGGCGCATCATAATGGCGAGCCGGGCGTGCTGTTCCTGGATGCAGCCAATCGCAGCAACCCTGTTCCGCATTTATATCCGCTCGAAGCGACAAACCCATGCGGAGAACAATGGCTCGGACCTTACGAGAACTGTTGTCTCGGTTCGGTGAATCTCAACGAGCATTGTGGACCTGATGGAACGGTGGATTGGGAATCGTTGCGCGCGAGCGTGATGACCGCCACGCGTTTCCTCGACGATGTCGTCGAAGCCAATGCCTATGTGCCCGCCGTTCCGAAACTGACCGAGGCCGCGCATAAAGCCCGCCGCATTGGGCTCGGCATCATGGGACTCGCCGATCTGATGTATCACGTTGGTGTGCAATACGGATCGGAAGAAGGCCAGGAGTTCGGTGCTCAGGTGATGGAATTCGTCCGCTATCATGCCATGCAGACTAGCATCGAGCTGGCACAGCAGCGCGGACCGTTTCCGGCCATCGAAGGCTCGATCTACGATATGGACGATGTGCGCTGGAGGCCGCCTCAGTCGCTGGTCAAGTACCAGCATAACTGGGACCGGCCCGAGGTCAAGTGGGAAGCGGTGCTGGATGGAATCAAGAAGCATGGCATCCGCAACGCCGCGCAGACCACTGTCGCACCGACTGGCACGATTGCAACTGTCGCAGGTTGCGAAGGTTATGGTTGTGAACCCGTCTTTGCGCTGGCGTATGTCCGGCATGTCAATGATCATGGCAAGGATTTGAAACTCACCTATGCCAGTCCGCGCTTCGATGAAGCCTTGAAGGAACTCGGACTTGGCGAAGAGAAGCGGCAGGAGATCGTCGAACAGGTGATGGGCGAAGGCACGTGCCAGCACATCGAGGAAATCCCGCAAGCGGTGCGCGATGTGTTCGTGGTTTCGGCTGACATTACTGCCGAGGAGCATGTGCATATGCAAGCCGCGCTGCAGGCGTTTGTGGATAACTCGCTTTCCAAGACGATCAACTTCCAAGAGACGGCAACAGTGGATGATGTGGCGAAGGCGTATATGCTGGCTTGGGAACTTGGCTGCAAGGGCATCACGGTCTATGTGACCGGCTCGCGCGAGAAGGTTGTTTTGGAGACGAAAGCCACAGCGGAAAAGAGAGACGCTGGTTTCGGTACGAGCGAGAAAAGCGCTCGCCCTACTCAACCGGCGGATCAGCTCGCGCTGACGGCGGCTACTACGACCAAACCCATCTGGCACGATGCCAAGAAGCCGCGTCCGCGCGCCTTGCATGGCAGGACCTTCAGCATCGAGACGCCGGTTGGCAAAGCGTTCATCACGATCAATGAGAACGGCGGGACGCAGCCCTTTGAAGCATTTATCAATACCGCCAAGGCTGGTTCGGAAACGGCTGCTGTTTCGGAGGCGATTGGACGTTTGATCTCGTACATCTTGCGCATGGCCTCGCCCATCGCTCCGACCGAACGCATGCACGAAGTGATTCGCCAGTTGATCGGCATTGGCGGCGGACGTTCTCTGGGCTTCGGCCCGAACCGTGTGCGCTCTTTGCCGGATGGCATCGGGCATGTGCTCGATCAATATCTGCGCGAGAAGGAAGGCGCCAGCGATGACGCGGTGGCGGAGATCAAGCCCAACCGCGAAGCGCAGCCA
>JBJKOR010000263.1:0-29801 GCA_046707185.1 Anaerolineales bacterium
TCCGCTGATGTTCCATTTTTTCGGAACCCCTGATTCCTCAGGTTCCGTTTTTCGCTTGCCACGTTCCGCTCGTGTTCCACTCATATTCCAAAAATCGGAACACGGAGTACAATCATGTCCTACCCTCCTGATTCAATCATAACTCTTGTCGAGGAGAAGTAAACTGCATAAATGACTTCTGTTGTTTCTGCTGTTCTCATGACCATGAAACGTATTTTGTCTGGCTCTCCAACCAAATTCATGAAATCGCTTAGCGAGAAAGGAGGATGGTCAAAGGAAATCATCCGTATCAATCCATTCTTAAGATCCATGTAAACGGCAGTCTTAGATGCTTTTGTACGGCCCGTATACCAAACAGCCTCATACGTTTGTGAGCTAGAGACTTGAAGAGACTCTTGATCAATGTGGTTTGAGACGCTCAATATTCTAATTGCATCTTGTGATGTTGTTGTCCCAGGATTTATGCTCAACCAGCATAGATGAGGACACTGCTGATTGAATTGAAAGTCGTCTCTATAGAACGACATCGGTTGCTCAAGAGTCGTTTGCGGGGAGGGTGATTTAGTATTTATGGTTTTGCCTATCGGAGCCACCTGACAACCAATCAAGAGAAGTAGAGTTAAGAACATGAATCTATTCATGTGTGGTACTTCCTCGGCTATCTCCATGTGCCATTTATGATTGCTTTCATCACAGCATGACGTAAGCCAATGCTATAGTTGGTGCCCGCATAACTATATACAAGGCGAGCATCATCAATGTAGTTGGCATTTCCTGAATTAATACCCGCCTCTTCAAGGCGGGCTTTGATATAACCCCATGAGTTTCACACAGAGTTATATTCGAGTGCCGAGGGTGAGATTTGAACTCACGACCAAGGGCTTATGAGTCTCGGTCACAATCGAAGAAAAATTTGCCTAGCACATATTGGGTCGAGACGAACAAGTGAAGCACTTCTGACTATATATGGTGGTCTTTTAATTGATTACCATTTCTGATAATCCCTTGCACATTGAGAACAAGTAATTTCGATAATATTGCATCGAAGGATTTTCGTCAAGTAGTTTTCGAATCGGGTTTTAACCAAGATAATTTCCATATAAACACAAGCATTGCTTCGATGCTAGCGTTCAACTCATCCCGCTAAAAGTTCCGATAACTGGCGAGCTCATTTTTGCCGCCCGCTCTAAATCTTGGCAGCAAAGCAGAGATTCCCATTTGGGGGGCTGAGGTAGGGCTCCTTATGCATCCTGCACAACATCAATTAATATTTTACGAAATAATTTGTAGATATGGACGAGAGTGAAAGATTTGTCGATTCTGTGGCTGTTTTGCTTTTCCAATGAATTAGATCGAAAAAAGTTTCATGAGAAGCCAAAAATCACATGAACTTTCAGATTTTCTGGTATACTGTCATTGGTTTCGTATATCGTCACTAAAACCAAAAAAGTGACAATATACGAAAATCGAAATTGGAGATAATCCAATGAAAAAGAACGAACAACAGGAACATGCTCTGAAATTCAAAGCGGCCTTTTCTAATTCCAATCTCTTGTACAAGTCTGATATCCGGAAATACTATTATCAAAATTCCCAGGAGACGACCGAGCAGGCTTTTCGGAGATTCTTGTATGGATTGGAAAGGCAGCAGATTGTGCATCCTGTTGGCAATGGGAAATATGTATTAAATCAGGCTCCGAAGAAAGAGAGTTTTTCAGGAAACTGGTCGAAGCAAATGATCGCGATAAACAAAGCAGTCCTAAAAAACTTTCCGTATGTTCAATACCTTGGCTGGGAAACCCGCTGTTTGCATGAATTTATGTTGCATCAGCCGGGTGGAAACATCTTTATTGTCGAAGTGGAAAAGGATGCATGTGAGTCTGTCTTCAATCACATCAGCGGTGGAAATCCCGGAAAAGTATTCCTGGATCCGAACCGGCTGACCATGGAAAGGTATGTAGTACCCCAAACGGACCCGATCCTCGTATCCCCGCTTATAACCCAATCACCCATGAAAACGACCCAGGGACTTCCATACCCGAAATTGGAGAAAATCCTGGTCGATATCTTCGC
This sequence comes from Anaerolineales bacterium, assembly GCA_046707185.1. Classification (GTDB taxonomy): domain Bacteria; phylum Chloroflexota; class Anaerolineae; order Anaerolineales; family Villigracilaceae; genus Fen-1038. Next base: position 2,074 of record JBJKOR010000263.1, read on the forward strand.
GGACGCGAAGAAGTATTATTTCTTCCAGGGTGAAGAGCTGGCGAACATTTTCCAAAATGCATTTTCGTCCTATTGGATCAGTGAAAAAACGTTGTTCCGCTATGCTGGCCGGCGCAAGGCAGCCCAAAAACTGCTGCAATTCATGCGCACACAGACTACAATTGAACTCACATTGAATGTGGAGACTATCGAATGATTACCAGTCAATCTCGTACGCCGGAATGGATCACGGGAATCCGCAAAGTATCTGGCGGAAGAGATCCGATTCTGATCGAAAAGATGATCATGGCCCTGACACTGGTCGAAGAGCTTAAACAGAGCGGATTGGATTTCATCTTCAAAGGTGGAACTTCCCTGCTCCTGTTGTTGGGCACACCGAAACGATTCTCCATCGATATCGATATTTTGGTAAATGAAGGCGCCGAACTGGAAAAATGTTTTCAAGCTCTGATAGGCCGGGGTATATTTCATCGCTATGAGGAAAACCTGCGCAAAGGGGAATTACCTAAGCAGCATTACAAGTTCTTTTTCAACTCTGTAGTCGAATCCAAAGAGAGCCATATTCTCCTGGATATCCTGTTTGAAAAAAATCCATATCTTCGACTTCAGGAAGTGAAACTGGAATCGTCGCTCCTGTCCACCTCCGGAGCGAGCACTGGGATCACCTGCCCCACCATAGAGGGGCTGCTGGCCGACAAGCTCACGGCCTTTGCGCCGCATACAACCGGCATCCCATACGGTTCGAACAAGGAATTGGAAATTGCCAAACAATTGTTTGATATTGGTGCCCTGTTTGATTCGGCTGCCGACTTGAGATTGGTTGATCGAGTCTTTGAGAATATGGCATCGACCCAATTGGCTTATCATAACCTGAGCCATCTCACACCCGCCGATGTTCTGCAAGATGCTTTTAACACCGCATGTATTATCGGAATGCGTGGATCAGGTGCGGGAAATGAGTCTGCAGAATTAATGGAAGGATTCAAGAAACTGGCGGCCTTTGTTTACTCCAGCTATTTCTCCTTAGATACTGCTGTCTTATGCGCGGCAAAAACAGCATACTTGGTATCCTTGATCAGGATACATAAAAGTAAACTTGAGCGGTTTGAGGCAGGGCAGGATATTGCTTCCTGGGCGATTTCAAACCCAAAATACAATAAACTCAATAAAATAAAAAAGACCAGTCCGGAGGCCTTTTTCTATTACGTCCGCTCTCTTGAGTTAATGGGCCTGGCATAAAGATGCGGCCTCCCTGAGATAGTGACACAGAAAGGCATATCCAATGAGCGAATATCAATATTACGGATGGCAAGCCCTGGATCGCCCGCTGAACGAGCATGAACTGGACGAAGTTGCGAGTCTCTCCAGCCATATGGACGATGTCAGTTCGATGAGCGCCGCGGTAACCTATAACTGGGGGGATTTCAAACACGACCCCGAACAGGTCTTGCTAAAGTATTTCGATGTCTTTCTCTATGATTCCAATTTCGGATACCGGCGCGTCATGTTTCGCATCCCCAAAAAGCTTCTGGACCCACATGCCGTTGAAGCCTACCTTGACGATGAAAACATCCGCCTATACACGCACGGCAATTATTGCATCCTCGAGCTTTCATGCAATGAAGATTATGAACTCGAGATGGTTGACTCGGGCCGGATGCTGGGTCGTCTTTCCGTTCTGCGGGAGCAAATCATGCAAGGCGATTATCGCGCCCTTTATCTCACCTGGCTCAAATCCGTTATGAACGAAAATGATGAGGAGGCGGATGAAATCGAAGAACCGCCCGTACCCCTTGGGTTGAACCGCTTGGATGCCGGTCTGCGTGCATTAATCGACTTCTTCGGGATCGATCCGCACCTGGTTGTTGCTGCAGCGGATTCATCCCAACAAGTTGGAATTGCTTCCGGGGTCGATCCTGCCGCCTTCATCCCCAAACTATCCCGAGAAGAAATGGAAAGCTATCTTGGTGAAATTGTTCACGGTGAGCCAGGTGCACTTGCTTCCCTGAAAAAGCATTTGGTCAAAATGGCCGATAAAGCGCCGGCGCATAAACTGGCGCAGTCGCGCACCCTTTCCGAGCTTTTCCAATTACGGGATCGCATCGCGAAACAGGCGCAAGCCAAAGCACAGAAAGAAGCAGAGCGCCAACGCATTCAGAAATTAGAGCAGCTCAGCCAGAATCAGGAAGCCACCTGGGCAAAGATTGAATCTCTTTGTCATGAAAAGCGCGGCAAAGCCTATGAGGAAGCCGTTCAACTTCTACTTGACCTGAGTGAACTTGGGCAATATAGCCATCAGGAAAGTCACTTCTAACAACGCTTTGCAACGATCCTCGATCAATTCGGGAAAAGCGCTGCTTTCAAGGAGCGCCTCCACCGTGCGAAATTGATGTAGTATAATACACATAATTTTATTAGTTTATACACATCACAGGAGTTCGACATGCGAACTAATATTGTGTTGGACGACAAACTTATCGAGCGTGCCCAAAAACTCACCGGCATCAAAACCAAACGCGAAGTGGTGCAGGAAGCTTTGCGCACCCTGATCCTTTTGCGCGAGCAGGGTCAGATCCGCAACTTGCGCGGCAAGTTGAAATGGGATGGGAATCTTTACGAATTGCGCCTCGCACGCACAGGAAATTAGCTGTGCTTGTCGTTGATTCCACCGTCTGGATAGACTACTTCAATGGAGTGGAAAATCCACAAACAGATTACCTTGAAAAGGTTGCGGATCAAATTCCCATCTTGATCGGCGACCTCATTCTCGCCGAAGTACTGCAAGGCTTCCGGGATGAAGCCGATTTTGCAAAAGCGCGCCGCGCCTTTGCAAAGTACCTGCAAGCGGAAATGGTGTCCCCTACATTGGCGCTCCAGAGTGCCCGCAACTACCGTCTGCTGCGCCAAAAAGGGATCACAGTCCGCAAAACCATAGACAGCCTGATCGCCACCTTCTGCATCGAAAGCGATCACGAGCTTTTGCATAACGACAGCGACTTCGATGGTTATGAAAAGCATTTGGGATTACGGGTTGTGCATCCTTAATCCACACGCATCCACATCATTGAAAAAATCCTTTCCCTTAAAGCTGATCAAGCTGGATCGGAAAGAAACCCGTATCCTAAAATTTCAGGAAAAACTATTATGCCGCGCAACCGTCATCGTCGCTCCACCCTCTCCAAAACATTTCCATCGAACGTCTCGTCACTGCCCGGGATGGATGAATCCAGCGCAGAAACCTATCCATCCCCTGCCCAACGCGCACGAATCATCGCCCGTCGTCAGCAATTGATGAAAGAGTTGTTGCGCCTCGCCATTTACGGCAAAGCACAAGACTCGGATGAACTCGAAAAACTCATGCAACGCTATGGGCCTACCGAAGTCTTCTTCATCAACGAGATTCTGCGCAAACAATTCGAGCGCAGCAGCCACCTGATCGACAGTGCGGAAGGCTACCGTCACTACCGCCTCGGCTTCGCCCGTTTTGGCGGTGCTCGTCCTTTTCTTTCCGATGCTGATCTCGAAGAATTGAACGGAGAGCGCGCCTTGCTCCACGCCAAGCGCGAATTCAAGCGCGAATCCACCGCTGTATCCCGTGCGCGCGAAGCAGAACTGGACAACCTGCTGCAAATGGACTGGCAATTCTGGGAGGATATTACTACGCAGGATATTCCTCCGCGCCCGGCGGATATTCCCGCGCCGGCGCAATATCCTGCCCCGCTGGCGGAGATTCTCACTTGGGGCTGGACTCTCGACTCTGAAAGGATCGCCCGCGAAGCATCCAACTGGGCAGCATACGAACGGGGTCTCGAAAAGATCGTTTTCGACGAAACCTTGCGTAATGGCTGGCCCAGCGAACCCGCGAGTTGGGCTCCCTGGCATGCGCTTCGGCTCCTGGGCGAAATTTGCGCCTTTGGGTCCGCCCGCCGTCTAGCCGATCTGTACGCCCTCCCCAATGATTGGCTCTCCGACCTCTTGCCCGATATCTGGGCGAAGATGGGCGCACCTGCTGCAATCTCCGTGTGGGATATTCTCGACGACCCCACCATGCAACCCGAAGCGCGCGGCTTGGCCGCCTTCGGGTTGGAACGCCTCGTCCAAAATGATGCCATCCCCCGCATGTCGATCATCAGCCAACTGGTAAAGCGCCTGTCCGCGAACCCGGCGAACAACCCCAGCGTCAATGCTTACATCATCGTCGCACTGGAAAAACTCGAAGCTGTCGAAGCCAAAGCCACCATCCGCTCGGCCTTTGAAAACAATCTTGTAGATACGAAGATCATCTCTTTGGATGGCCTTGAATTTATGGAGGAAAATTCATGAACATTTACACCCTGGAAGTCTTCATCATCGCCGGTCCCATCGACGACGAGTTTGTAAAGAAGAACCCCGTTATATCCAGGACCATCGAAATGCGTGGTGACCAAACGCTCGCAGATCTTCATCATGTCATCTTCAAGGCTTTTGGCCGCTTCGAAGAGCACTTGTATGAGTTCCAGATTGGCGGCAAGGGTTCCAACGATACCAAGGCCAGACGCTATGGCTTTTCTTCGACCGATGATGAAATCTTAGGCGGCAAACTGGCAGGAGACGTAAGTGAAGCTTTCATTGACGACCTGAAACTCAAAAGGAATCAGGCATTTGGTTATTGGTTCGATTTTGGCGATGATTGGTGGCATCAAATCAACGTGCTTGCAATCGGTAAAAAAACGCTAAAAGGCAGGTATCCTAAAATCATCAATCGGGTTGGGCAAAGTCCCCCACAATATATGGAAGTGGACGATTAACTCATTACAGAGGGTGTTATATATACTATTTACCGTAAAAGTATAACAAAGGATTTTACCTTGTCGCTCAGGAAAGCCAAATCCAGCGAATCAAATTTGGTCTGCGCTCCTCCAGCCTTCAACTCATCCCGCTAAAAGTTCCGATCAACCGGCGAGCTCATTTTTGCCGCCCACTCTAAATCTTCACCAGCCTGCTTCAAGTAACGGTTAAATACTTGAAGAGAAGTATGCCCCATCAACTTCTGCAAAGCAAACACATCAACCCCGTTACGAAGCATGGTTAAGGCAAACGCCCGGCGAAAATCATGAGGTGTGGGAATCTCTTTCAATCCAACAAGCTGCGCCCGCCTTCTCAACATACAACGCAATGCTTCATAGGTTGCCCTGTCCTTGTGAATTGAAATCCACAAAGCAGGGTTAGTATCCCGTCTTAATCGCAGGTACCCTCGCAAGGCTTTAAGCGTTTTTCGGCCAAGAAAGACCGTGCGCGACTTTCTACCTTTTCCTTGTCGAATCAAAACAGAACCACTCGCCAAATCAACATCTTCAAGGTTGAGATTAAGAAATTCTCGAGCCCGTGCACCCGTATCCAACAACCCAAAGATCATTGCCCTATCCCTATGGCCAGAAAAATTACCTTCACACGACCCCACCAACAAACCAACATTCTCAAGAGAGACTGGCTCTATCGGTTCGATTGGCAACATAGGGGCTTTAACTTTTCGAATGGGGTTCTTCCAAGCTGGATCCATGAGCTCTTCCGCCTCCAACCACAGCAACATGGTCCGCAACGGCCTGAAGCAGGCATGGGTTCCCCCAGGATTATGTGTTTCGGAAATCTTTAGGATATATCTTCAAATTAGATTGGGGATGATTTGGGAAATTTGGGTTACCGACTGGTCTTCGCAATACTTCAAGAAATATTTCAGTTTCCTTTCATAGAAGTAGACTGTTTCGGGCGATAATCCTTGGGATTTCCGGTCAATTAGAAAAGACTCGATCACGACAGGCAAATTTTCCTGATTCAGAAATTCGATAATCCCCTGGTCGTGCGTTTTTTAAGCAATCAAGGTGGCCTCCAGCGTTTAGAGACCACCTTAATTAAAGAAGAAACCTCCACTTATTTTTTTGTGCCGAGGGTGAGATTTGGACTCACGACCAAGGGCTTATGAGTCCCCTGCTTCTACACTCGTTTCTTGTTTTGGTGAATTCACAGGTTTCAGCCCATGACCGGCAGAATCTTCTCATGATCCCGTTCCAAATCCATCTGCGCAACAGATAATTATCTTTTACCATGTCCAATGTTGTATGTTCCAACAACGCTTGACGCAAATACACATTTCCTCCGTTTCACAAAACCCGAATCGCGAACGTATGACGAAACCAACGAGGATAACAATGCGCATTCGCTTTGATACCAATCCCCTCCAAGACTTGCAGCAAGGTCGTCTGTATCAGTTTTCCCTGCTTCAGCGTCATAAAAGCTAATAGATTCTTCTTCACTTGTTTGTTTGTTCATTTGCGCAACTTGAAGTATCGCTCAATCGCCTCCAAGGTCGAAGTTCGGTACGGTACTGTTGGTTCTTTCCCACTCTTCCCCATCGTTCTTCACTTGCCAGCCAGTAAGTCAATATCTTTCACACGAGACCACAAACTTCGGAAGTTCGCAAACTGGTGTCCAACAAAAGCAGGATGAGGGAGCGGTTCCGAATTTCTGCAGGACGATTTGATCACATTCAAGAGTGCAACAATCACATCGCGTGTATTAATGAAGAAACCCGCCTCAGTTAGGCGGAATCCCTTCTGTCGGGGCGCCGAGATTTGAACTCGGGACCTCACGGACCCGAAGCGTGCACTCTATTCGCTAATACATTTCTCCAAGATTGGCGAGAAAAACATTTTGGATCACATTATTACCCTGGTGATATTCTTTAATCCAATTTCTTGTGTGAACGTCGGGTGTATCTAAAAGATTGGGATCATTCGAATGATTGACGTGCTTGGCACTATCTGCACACGATACCATCATCTTCCATCAGCTCATTTCTTCAATATAGGTCAGCATCGAAAAATAATCCTGCATGGCGGGCGGAGGATAAGCCATTCAGTTTCAAATCGTTCGGGCGGTTCCGTATTCGAATCATAACACTTACAAGTGTTTCATTCGACTTCATCCAGCCTTAATTCAAAAATGATAAAAGAATGAAGTATCGCAGAACAAGCCCGTTCTGGTTCTTGGCAGCATTGAATCGTCGGTACGGGTTTTCTGCTTTGCAGAAGGAACACTGAGTGGTTCGATCAAAGAAATCATTAAGAAAAAATCAATGGCGACCTTGGATGCGCCTTGTTATCATATCCGAATTGATTTTGGTTCTATCCCTATGTGCCGCGTTGGCCATTGTACCGGCAGTCTTTCCCGGCTTCGGCGCAGAGACAGCTGATTTATTGCGCGCCATCGTAGGTCCACAGCCAGTCGCTCTACTGGAAAGTATTTCCTTCAGGATGCAAGATCAACTGAATCAGCTTCACTCCCGCGTCAATGGCGGAAAGACCGAGATCAGTTTCTCCCAGCTAACAATGCAGATGCCATCATCGCCCAGTCCTGTTGCTTCCCAAGATCCTATCGCCAGCCCGACGATCCCAAAACCCACTCCAATGGCCGCCTCGCCGACGCCGAAACCCAACGTTGTAACCGATACGCCCTGGATCGGCTGGCAGGCTTACGGTCCGAGCGTGAACGGTGCGCCCGCCATGGCACGTACAATGATCCTGCTTGATCCACAGCGTTCATACACAGGAGTCGCTTTAGTTCGCATGGATTTATCCAAGCTTCAATTGCATATCGTGCCCGGTACCATTGAACCTTCACATCCTTCGGGCATTGATCAGGCGATTCCAAATCTTGGAATGGTGTCGCCTAACAATCAGTCGAATTTAGTGGCAGCATTCAATGGCGGCTTTAAAGGTATCCATGGGCACTATGGAATGATGGTCCGTGGCTTCACACTTTTGCCTGCGCTTCCTGGGTTGGCTACCATCGCAATTTACAACGATGGGCATATTTGGATTGGGACATGGGGACAAGATATCAACGCCTCGCCAGATATGGTTGCGTTTCGGCAAAATTGCCCACCGCTGATCAAGGCGAGTCGAGTCAACCCGGCCCTTTTACTCGACAACCGAAAAGCATGGGGTTACACCGGAAACACAGACATTACCTGGCGCACGGGCATCGGCATAACAAAAGATGGGCGCTATTTGATTTATGCAGTTGGAAATGGAACATCGGCAAAAACGCTGGCTGAAGCTTTGCTAAAAGCCAACGCTTTCAACGCGATGCAGTTGGATATCAACGAATATTACGCCCACTTCTATGTTTACCAGTCGGTTAGCAATCCGTCTCAAGGATCTCTCGCCCTGGGCCAACGCCTGCTTGAGCAGATGGTCAACAATCCTCATTTGTATCTAACGCCCAACGTCCGCGATTTTTTCTATCTGACCATACGGTGACGGATATTTGGCATAATTATCCGGTTCTTCCGCAATTTTGTTGAGGAATAGCTGTGATCGATAAAGGCAGTAGATTGCCGACTCTAAGCCGGCGAGTAGCCCAGCCGCTTTTGAAGTAAATCCAATTTACCCCCGTCCGAACATTTCGCGCTTGATCAACTTCAACCTGTTCACCTGTCCTTCGACCTGCCCTCTACTCCAGAATGTGGTAAGTGCGGTAGGGACTGCATCTTTATCTCTGGTCAAGCTTTTTGCGAAATTTCTAAAATCAGTCAAACGGCTTTTAGAGGCTTTTCAAGCCACGGACCAAATGGATCCGGTACTCGTTCTCTCACCATCTGTCCAAACGCTTGAGCCAAATCATAGGATGTTGCCAAATCAGGGAATGTTCGGCATAACCAATCTACTTCTTGTCACTGCTCCATAGTCAAATCAGACGTGGGAGTTGTAAGCAGATGTGCCACGTGGCGCGGCGCGACAGATTTGATCTTTGGTTTGGATTGCGTTGTCGGTGGCAACGAATCCGAAGCAGTTTCGCGCGCACTGGTCCGGACCGCTCCTCCCTTTAGTTCGGTGACAAACATTTTCACCGCTTTATAAGAACCGCGATAACCCTGCTTTCTAATTTCTTCAAAAAGCTATACTGCGCGACCCTGACGCCCGCTTGCCAGCGTTGAATCAAATAATCAGCATAAGGTTGGATGGTCTCACCTCCGCGAGCATGCTCAGGAAAATGTCCGATGAAGTGACTGGCAAAGAAAGCTCGGTGATCAATAGTCCTAAGCACTGCCGGTTTCTTTCGACTGTCTTCTTCGCCGCTTCTGTCAAGTTCATTAGTTAGTGAAAGCGATCCGTAACTTGTTGAGCATTGGGAGCGTTTAATTGTGCAACTTCAGCATAAGCGCTTGAGTCGCGGCAAATGATCTCAACACCGGGATGAGCCTCCGGTCAGACCGAGACGTTTTGGCTTCCCGATCTGGTAACAGCTCAATTACCGAGTGTCTTCGGGATCGCAAAGAATCGTTCCAAAGGTGCGTCCTTTGCACTGTGCCCAATCATCTATGCCCAACACTCGCGGCGTGGCATAAGCATCATTCGATCTTCGCCGCATTAATCGTAGACATGTATTACCACTGATATGCACAACTTTCAAAGAACTTGCTTCATCGTTGTGCTCTCGCTATAATGGCATGAACTGTTTTTCGTGTTCAGTTATATAAAGGAAACCCAATGACTCTTCCAACAACCATTGCCGTGGTCGGTGCGGGCAGCGCCTCGTTTGGAGAAAACACGCTTTCGGCGTTGATGCACTCCGAAAAACTACGCGGTTCCACGTTGCACCTCGTGGATCGAAACGCAACTAGCTTGGACATTGTCTATCGTCTCGCGCAGCGGCTCAACGTCGAGTGGGAGGCGCAGATGAAGATCAGCGCACATACGCATCATGAAGACGCGTTGGATGGCGCGCAATTTGTCGTCTCTGCCATCGAGGTGGGTCCGCGCGAGGAACTATGGCGCAAGGATTTCGAACTCACGCAAAAGCATGGGCTTCGCCAGCCGTATGGCGAGAATGGCGGCCCTGGCGGCTTTGCACACGCGGCGCGCAACGTACTGCCGGTGCTTGAAATTGCACGCGCCATGGAGCAGGCCTGTCCCGATGCATGGTTCATCAATTTCACCAACCCGATGGTGCGCATCTGCGATCTTCTCAATCGTCATACGAAGATAAAAGCGGTTGGCTTGTGTCATCAAATTTTGATCGGGTACTGTTTCGTTGGCATCGTGCTGGCCAGGGAACTTGGAATCGAAGTTCCCGATGGCATCACCGGCATGCAGGCCGATGTCGACGAGCATGATTTGCGTACACAGGTTGTGCATCAGACTCTGCCTCTTATCGATATTCGCGCGGCGGGCACGAATCATTTCACTTGGATTCTTTCCGTTCGAGATAAACGCACTGGCGACGATTTGTATCCGCTCTTCCGCGAACGCTTCGCCTCCTTCGACCCGAAGTTCGAACCGCTGACGAGAGATGTGTTCAACGCCTTTGGCTGGTTCCCGGTTCCCGGCGACACGCATTTGTGCGAGTATCTGCCATGGGTTGTCGATCCGATTACCAAACCGTGGGAGAAATACAATATCCGTCTTTATGAATGGGACAAGCGCGCCGAGATGCGCGGTCTCGATCTGGCGCGCTTGGATAAAATCGCAAAAGGCGAAATTCCCACGGACACTTTGCTCGATAAAGATTCAGAAGGCGCGTTGGAAATGATCGAGAATATCGCGGGGGATGGTAATCATTATCACATCGCCGCTAATTTGCCCAACGTCGGGCAAATCTCGAATCTGCCCCTCGGCTCGACGGTCGAGACACCGGTCTTCGTGGATGGCGCTGGGGTTCATCCCGTACATGTCGGTGCATTGCCGGAAGGCATCGCGGAACTTTGCCGCCGCGAGTTGACGGTGTCTCAACTCTGTGTGGACTCAGCCTTCGAAGGTTCGCGTGAGAAAGCCCTGCAATGCCTTTTGTTTGATCCGATGATCACAGACATGGCTCGCGCAAAGTCTATCCTCGATGATTATTTGTTAACCTACAAAGAATACTTGCCGCAATTCTGGAGATGAAACGCCAGGCTCCTTATGTCGTATAATTGGGAGAAGTTCATTGTGAGGATATCCTACTGATCGTAATTCGGTTGTTGCCCCACAAAATCATATTCCAGGCTTGAGGTATAAATCGATGCCCAAGCGCACCAGTACCAACGAACTGAATAAACGGATTTCCGAAGAGGGGCTGAAGCCATTTCTAGCAAGGACGAATGTACTGTTCGCTTTGTTAAGTTCGGATGGGAAGCTGATTTCATATAACCCGGCTTTTACGGCGTTGAAACAAACCCTGCCTAAAACAAATACATTCCGGGAGCTTGTCCTCCCCGTTGAGCTGGCCGAGTTCGACCGGTTGTTCGGGAGAATAAAGCCTGGTCGGAAAGTGGTCGAGATGGATTTGGAGTTTGGCCAGGAGAGCCAGCCGCGTCGCTATTCGTGCCTGTTTATTCCTTTGAAAGATGGGCATATACTTTTCTTTGGCGAACCCGTGGTTCCCGAAAATGATCTTCCTGAAAAATATCAGCGGCTGATGAAGAACTATAAGCGCCTGAAGGCGAAATTAAAAGAGAACCGACAGGCTTTGCAGAAGAAGCAGATAGAATTAAAGGCAGTGATTGCACAGGCCGATGAAGTATCGCACACCGATGCCTTGACCCTGCTTGCCAATCGTAGGCAAATCATCTCCGATCTGCAGCGCCAAGTGATGTTCTCCAATCGTTATCAGAGGCCGTTTTCCATCTCCATGCTGGACTTCGATCATTTCAAAAAGGTCAACGATACCTACGGCCATGCTGCTGGCGATCATGTGTTGAGGACCATCGCCTTGCAGCTTCGCGATCATGTCCGCTCACCGGATATCATTGGTCGTTATGGCGGCGAGGAGTTTCTGGTCTTGTTGCCGAATAGCACGATGAAAGCTGCCTGTGAGCAAGCGCAGCGTTTATGTGAATTAGTCCGTTCCCTCCAGATCGGTTCCGATGGACATGTCATTCACATGACCATTAGCATCGGCATTGCGCAATACCGAATTCACCAGGAAAACTGGGAACAGCTTCTTAACCGCGCGGACCAAGCGCTTTATCAGGCCAAGAAGAATGGCCGGGATCGGTGGGCTGTTAGCGAAGTTTTATTAGACAAGTGTGAAAGGAGTTCCCATGTCTCAACTTGATACCCTTGTGAAGGATTTTCTCGCTCAAAAGAAAATCGCGGTTGTGGGCGTTTCGGATAAACGTGAAACCGGCTGTAACTCGAACTATAAAAAGTTCAAGGACGCGGGATATCAGGTCTACGCGGTCAACCCGCGCATCACAACCTTCGACGGCGGGCCGTGTTATCCGGACTTGAAGTCCATTCCCGAAAAACCGGATGCGGTGTTCATTCTTGCGAATCCAAAAGTGACTGATGAGATCGTGCGTCAATGTGTGGAGTTGGGCATCCAGCACGTCTGGATGCACTGCATGATGGGCACCAAGCCCGGTTTGGCGGCGGGCATGACCAGTGTCTCGCAGGAGGCGGTGGCGCTGTGCAAGGCAAACGGCGTCGCGGTCATTCCCGGGACGTGCCCAAATCAATTCCTGAAGCCCGATTTTGGCCACGGCCTGATGCGAATCATGTGGCGCACATTTGGCTTCCTTAGTGTAAACTAGGGGAATGGAAACAAGCACCACAGAAAATTTCAAAAGCGAAAAAATAAAATTCCCCCTGCATGGCTGGCTGGGATTGATTCTGGTCGGTCTGTTCTGGTTCCTCAACTGGACGCTATCCGGTCCGCGCACCGCATGGGGATTCTTCCCCATGTGGTTGGGATTTTGCCTCACCATCGATGGGTTGGTCCTTTGGCGGACGCGTACTTCACTGCTGACGCGTAGTTGGCGGAAATACATCGGGCTGTTCATCATTTCTGCGCCTGTGTGGTGGCTGTTTGAATTTTTTAACCTTCGCACCCAAAATTGGATATACCTTGGTGTGCAATTCTTCGCGCCTTGGCAATATACTTTTTGGACGACGCTGAGTTTTACAACGGTGATCCCCGCCGTGTTCGGAAGCGCGGAGTTGATTGCCAGCTTCGATTTCATCAAGCGCATCAAACCTGGACTGGTGATTGGTACCGATAAAGGTACCACCGTCGGCTTCTTTATTGCGGGCTGGATCATGCTGGCCCTGATGTGGCTCTGGCCGGACATTTTCTTTCCCTTTGTTTGGATGTCTCCATATTTCATTATTGAGCCGCTCAACGTCTGGCTTGGGAATCGTTCCCTTGCTGATTGGACGAAGCGCGGCGATTGGCGTCCGGTCATCTCGCTTTGGCTCGGCGTGCTGCTGACAGCTTTCTTCTGGGAAATGTGGAATTATTTTTCGTATCCCAAATGGATCTATCACGTCCCATGGGGCGGATGGTTCCACATCTTCGAGATGCCGCTGCTTGGTTATGGCGGCTATCTTCCCTTCGCGCTTGAGTTATATGCGATCTATCATTTAGCCGTTGGGCTGCTCGGAGATAAAACCACAACCTATATTCAAGTGGATTCGTATACGGTTTAGTGATAAGGAGTTTATTTGGATATGCTTCCTATATTTGTAACCAATCGTCCTGATACTTATATTCTTTACGCGGCCTTCATCATCTGGTTATTGCCGGAAATCATTCGATATTATACGAACAGGATTCCGTCGAACGCAAAAGTGAATGACCGTGCTTCAGGCTGGGTCCTTCGCTTTTGCCTTTATCTTGGAATTCTGGCGGCAATCAATATTGCCTTTATCATTCCATCATTCGCCATCCCTTGGCCGCGGACTTTGCTGTTTTATGTCGGCATCATTCTCGTGCTGGCAGGAACCGCGTTTCGTCAATATGCAATCTGGGTTTTGGGGAAATACTTTACGCTGCGCGTTGCAATTCAGCCAGGACAGACCGTTGTGGAAGATGGACCGTATCATTGGATCCGCCATCCATCGTATAGCGGCGCGCTGCTGTCGATGCTTGGCTTGGGACTGGTCTTTACCAATTGGTTGAGTCTGGTCAGCATGGTTGTCATTGTTTTCATTGGATATAGTTATCGCGTTTCGGTGGAAGAGAAGACGCTGGTCAACGCCTTGGGCGATCCGTATCGTGACTATATGAAGCGTACCAAACGCTTTATCCCTTTTGTTTATTAGCAGGATGAAATCCATGCCGACCAACATCGAGATCAAAGCCCGTGTTCGCGACTTCCCGGAACTGAGGCGGCGTGCCGAGACCCTCAGCGATTCGCCGCTCGAGGTGATTCCGCAGCAGGACACGTTCTTTGTGACACCGAAGGGGCGACTCAAGCTGCGCGTCCTCACGTCGGATCGCGCCCAGTTGATCTACTACGAACGTCCAAACCAGGATGGCCCCAAGCGTTCGGATTATTTCATTTTCAACACGGACGATCCTGAGAATCTCAAGAACACGCTTGAACTTGCCTTGGGGATTCGCGGCATTGTAAAGAAGACGCGTTACTTATGTGTGGTTGGACAAACGCGCGTACACCTCGACGATGTCGAAGGTCTGGGTCAATTCATGGAATTGGAAGTCGTTTTGCACGACGGTCAATCTGATGCGGAAGGTCAAGCCATTGCGAATGACTTGATGAAGCAGCTTGGCATTGAACCGGCAGATTTGATCGAAAGCGCGTATATGGATTTGATGGAAGAACGCAGAGACTGGAGAGCAGAAAGTAGGAAGTGATCAAAGGCTCTCACACTCACTGCTCACTGTTCTCTGCTCTCTAATATCTAATATCGGAGTTCTTATGCCAAAAGTCAAAACCATCAATCACATTGCTGTCGTTGTAGACGATATGGAGAAATCGCTGTCGTTTTGGCGCGACGCGCTCGGGATCGAGTTGAGCAAATTGAGCGATGTGCCCGCGGAAAAGTCGCAGGTCGCGTTCCTGCCGCTGGCTGGCTCGGAGATCGAGTTGGTCAAACCGACCTCCGATGATTCCGGCATTGCCAAATATCTTGCCAAGCGCGGCCCCGGCATGCATCACATTTGTGTTGAAGTGGATGATATCGAAGCAATGTTGGCGCAGTTGAAGTCCGGGGGAATTCGACTCATCAACGAGGAACCGCGTGTGGCCTCGGATGGCAAGAAATATGCGTTCGTTCATCCAGAATCCACGAATGGCGTGCTGGTGGAGTTGTATCAAATCTGATGAAAGACCCTAAAGGTTTTCGAAACTTTTAGGGTCTTGTGGTTTAATTGGGATTATGCTCGAAAGTATCGATTCGATCCTCCGCGACCAATGCAAACTCGATAAATCCAAGCCGATCGTCGTCGGCGTATCGGGCGGTCCGGATAGTCTGTGCCTGCTGGAAATTCTCCGAAAAGCCGGCTATCAAATTGTTGTGGCGCATTTCAACCATAAATTGCGCGAGGCCGCCGACTTTGAATCCAGCGCCGTGGAGCAAACGGCAGCCTGGATGGAACTGCCATTCGTCGTGGAAAGCGCCGAGGTGGGCATCTACGCAGAGACCAACGGCTTGTCTGTGGAGGAGGCGGCGCGACAACTGCGCTATCGCTTTTTATTTGCGCATGCCAAACGGTTGAACGCTCAGGCCGTTGCGGTTGGACATACGGCAGACGATCAGGTGGAAACGGTACTGATGCACTTGATCCGCGGCACGGGTTTGACCGGACTGAAAGGCATGGCCTATCGCACCCTGCTTACGAACTTCAGCGCGGCGATACCGATCGTCCGTCCCTTGTTGGATGTATGGCGCGAAGAGACCGTTGCTTATTGCGCCGCCAACGGGCTGCGGCCTCACTATGATCCAAGCAATGAGTCGCCTGCGTTTCTTCGCAACCGTTTGCGCAACATCCTCATCCCTACGCTCGAAACCTATAATCCAAAATTCCGTGAAA
Source organism: Anaerolineales bacterium (assembly GCA_046707185.1). Classification (GTDB taxonomy): domain Bacteria; phylum Chloroflexota; class Anaerolineae; order Anaerolineales; family Villigracilaceae; genus Fen-1038. The sequence goes on from JBJKOR010000263.1 coordinate 17,866, forward strand.
CCGTTTGGCGCACGGTCCAAGCGCTTCAAATGGACCATGAAGTCATCAGGAATACCGTTCTCGAAAATTGGAAAAAAAGCCTGATTATGCAAGCGGCTGATTATGTGATGTTGGATTTATCGTTCCTCTCCAAGTGCTCGGTTGGCTTGCAGCATCATCTCATTCGTACGGCGGTCGAGCATCTCGTGCCTGGACAGGAAACCAGCTTTTCCGTTCTGGAGCGGGCCTCCACCTTTATTGCGGATCCAAAACGCGCCCGCATGGATTTGATCGGCGGCCTGAAGCTTTTCCGTGAAGCGGACGCGCTGTACGTTGCCACGCGGAATGCAGGCTTGCCGTTCGATCGTTGGCCACAGATGCCCGCGCAGAAAGAGACCATCGATGTATCAGTGCCGGGGCAAGTGGAACTTTCCGGCGGCTGGAAACTTATTGCGGAGAAGTGGCGGATTCCGGCGTTGGCGTGGGAACAAGCCTCTCGAAATGAGAACCCGTTTCAAGCCTGGTTGGACGCGGATAGTCTGCCCGGGCGGCTCGAACTGCGAGCCCGAACCGAGGGTGATATATTCGAACCGCTCGGCATGAAAGGTCACTTTCAAAAATTAGCGGACTTCTTTACGAATGGGAAGTTGGCGACCCGCGCCCGGGCGCGCTGGCCGTTATTGTGCGCGGGGGAAAAGATCATTTGGATTCCGGGTTTTCGCCCGGCGGATTCGTTTAAATTGAAGGAAACCTCCCGAAGGGTTTTTTACTTTTCGATTTCCCGCCCGCGTGATCTCAGTTAGTTTGTTCGTTGAGCTGTTTCAATTTCATCCCGATTTCGCGCCATTGAATTTTCGATATTCCCAATTTGACTCGAATCTTTTCCGGCTCGAGGCCAGAGCGATAGTCGCGCAGGGCGCACGTCCAGCGGCACATGTCGAATGACAGATGCTTGTCGAGGCCTGCTTCTTTTCCAATATCTTCCAACACGTATTCGAGGTTGCGCGGCGACCACGGGAACAGCCGGTCGTCGGGTTGGTATTGCGCCATGTATTCTTCGTAGGGTGGAAGCCAATCTTCCGTTAGGAGAATCTTGCGCTCCTTGTAGCGATTGGCGGGGCTGGGATAACGGATGAAGACTTGCGGGCCGTCCGGTGTATCGAGATCGATGTGATTGAGACGGATGCCGAGTAATTCACTTTTTTTGATTCCGGTGGTCAGCAGCATGAGGAGCAGCGCGAACGGACGCGCATCCGGTTCTTCCGCCCGCCGATGACGGTCTGCTGCCATCAGAGCTTGCTCCACCTCCTCATCGGTCAGCACTTGCGGAAGCGGGCTGATGACGGAATGCTGGACAACCTTTTCAGCCGGGTCGACGACCAGCACGCCATATTGAGTCAGCCAGCGGTAAAAGGCTTTGACCGACGTGATGCGCCGCGCCAGCGTCTTTGGACTGCAGGGCACGCCGCGTTCTTTTTCCATCCAGTCGAAGAAGCGGTTGAGGTCGCTCGTTGTGATTCCGCCAACGGATTTATCAGGCGGGAAGAATTGGGTCAGCAGGCGCACATCCGATGTAAACGCCTTGACCGTGTACGGCGAACTTCCTTTATCCTGGAGGTACGACTCCCAAGCCTTGATGGCTGGATGCAGAAGCGTGTTCGAGGTAATGTGAGCGGAATCTTTTGCAATCATAATTCTATGGATAGTTTAGCGAAAAGAGGGGAGGATGTCAACTAGGACACCGGCCCGAACTTTGAGAAAGCCATGGCGCATGATTACTCGCCTGAGTCAAAATAGAATAGAATTGAGAGGTACAAAAAATTGGATATTTGGCCTGTCTCACTTTGCTCTTCGGCGGGATTATTACAGTAGAGAGGCTCAACAGGCTGAAATGAAGCAGGATACGCGTGAAAGCAGTTTACCGCTGATGAAAATTCAACGAACCAAAGCTTTGGAGAATGATGATCAAGCCTTTGAAAAGAATTTCGAACAATACTGGGCTTCGATCTACCGTCTGCTGGCGCGCATGTTGGGCGATCCGGATGAAGCGGAGGATGCAGCGCTGGAAACGTTCTATCGCCTGTATCGGCATCACCCGAATCCCGACTCCGAGTTCAATATCGGCGGCTGGCTGGTGCGGGTCGCGACCAATTTGGGATTGCATTCCCTCCGCAGTTGGAAGCGCCGGGGAGGCTATGAATTGACCGCCGGGAAAATGAACATCGATGAGGCAACAGAAGATCGTCCTGCAGAAATTCATGAAGCCGAAGAAGAACGGCAGGCCGTGCGCATCGTCCTCGCCCGCATGAATCCGCGGCAGTCGCAATTGCTGGTGATGCGTTATTCCGGCATGACCTATAAAGACATCGCCTCGGCCTTGAACCTCTCGTCCGCTTCCATCGGCCCATTGTTGTTACGCGCCGAACGAGAATTCGAAAAGCAGTATCGCACTCTTGTGCAGGAGGAACCATGAAGGAACATTTAAATGATGGCCAATTGCGTGCCGCTCTCGATGGAGAATTGGATGCACAGGCACAGCATCACCTCGATACTTGCCCCGTTTGCCGGGCGCGTGGGCAAACCTTGCAAGCACAAATCGCGGTAACGGCAAACCGGCTTGCTTTTTTGAATCCGGGCCAGCCTGAAGCCGTGCCTTCTGCACAAACCAGCTTGAAACATTTCTATTCAAGAAAGATTTTCGAAAAGGAGATTCCCATGTTGAAGAAAATATTCATGTCGACCACCGTGCGTTATACAGCACTGGCCGCGGTGATCCTCGCCCTGATCGTTTCCATCCCGGCCACGCGCGCTTTTGCGGACCAGGTGCTCAACTTGTTCCGCGTCGAGCAGGTGACCGTGGTGCCGGTCGACTTTACCGGTATGCAGGAACTGACCGGCAATAGCGCGCTCGGCAAGCAGATCAGCCAATTGATTTCGAGTTCGGTCACGATGGAGAAAAAGCCCGGCAATCCTGTAATTGCTGCCGACGCCTCCGATGCGAGTCAAAAAGCGGGGTTTACCCTTCGGCTGCCGCAGAATGCCACTTCATCGCAAATCAGCGTGATGGGCAGCGCCGCTTTCAAATTCACGGTTGACCGCACCAAGGCGCAGGCTTTATTGAATGAAGCCGGACGAAGCGATTTGGTTTTGCCGAAATCGATCGACGGCGCGGTGATCTCGGTGAACGTTCCCGCCTCCGTCCAGGCTGATTATGGCTCCTGCCCCGAACCTTCGACGTACGACTCAACTCAGATCGGTTCCATGAGCCGACAATATCCCGATTGTGTTATCCTATCCGAAATTCCCAGCCCAACGGTCGATGCACCTGCGAACGTTGATGTGGCACAATTGGCCCAGATCGGACTCGAATTTACCGGCATGACCAGCGACCAAGCTGCGGCCTTCACCCAAAGCGTGGATTGGACTTCGACGCTCGTGGTGCCGATTCCAAAGAATGCCGCCACGTACAAACAGTTGACGGTGGATGGCGTGACCGGCACGTTAATTCAACGTCCTGCCACTGATGCACCGCAATTTGTTTTGATGTGGGTTAAGAACGGGATTGTTTACACGATTGGTGGTTTAGGCTCCAATTCGCAGCAAGCGATTGATATGGCGAATTCGATGCCATAATTGAAGTTATCTCCCTGAGCGCCACGCAGTCGAAGGGCGAGTTTGAATAGAACGCTCCGCTTCGACTGTGTGCTTCGCACTCCGCTCAGCGTGATGGTAACAATCTGCGATTTATGTCTGAAGCATTTGCAATTGATACGCACGAATTAAGAAAAGTATTCGGCGAGCAAGCCGCCGTGAAGGGCCTCACCCTGCAAGTCAAGCAGGGTGAGGTGTTTGGATTCCTTGGCCCGAACGGCGCTGGCAAAACAACTTCGATCAAAATGCTGCTTGGGTTGGTCGCGCCGACTTCGGGAAGTGCATCGCTATTAGGTGCGCCGCTTGGAAATCGAGAGATGCTCAGGCAGATGGGCTTTCTTCCGGAACATTTCCGTTTTCAGGAATGGTTAACAGCAGGCGAGTTTCTCGAGTTGCATGGTCAACTCTATGGAATGCAAGAGCACGATTTAAAGGCGCGGATCGATGAATTGCTCGAACGTGTCGGGCTTTCGGATTTCCGCAAGAAACTGTTGCGCACTTTTTCGAAAGGCATGTTACAACGCATCGGACTCGCCCAAGCCTTGTTGAACCGCCCTCGTATGGTCTTCTTGGATGAACCAACGTCCGGCTTGGATCCGGTGGGCCGCCTTCTCGTCCGCGATATCATCCGCGAGCTGCGGGAGGCAGGCACGAGTGTATTTCTCAACTCCCATTTGTTGAGCGAGATCGAAGTCACGTGTGACCGGGTGGCGTTTATCCGCCACGGTGAAGTGGTGCGCGTGATGGAGTTGTCTTCGTTGGACGCGGGACAGATCAATGTGGTGATCTGCGCCAGGGCGCTGTCGAAGGATGTCATTGCCGGATTGTCGAAATGGGGCAGAGATGTTCAGGTGGATGGCGAAAGCCTCAGCATGAACCTGTCGTCTGAGTCTGCGATGCCGGAGATTACGCGCTATCTGGTCATGCACGGCGCCGAAGTCTACGCGCTGACTCCCAAGCGCGTGTCCCTGGAGGAAGTCTTCATCGAAACGGTTGGAAAGGATGGCGGGTTATGAAGAATATTTGGATTTTGGCGCACATGACCTTTCGCGAAGCGATCCGCCGCCGCATCATCGCCACCGGTTTGGTGCTGGGCGTGTGTTTCTTGATTGTATATTCGGTTGGGTTTCATTTTATTTATACATCGGCCAGAAGTGCGGAGACGGCGCTGCAAAGTAATCCGGCGAACCAGGCCGTCGCGCACATCGCGGATGTCGAAGGGGTCAACACGCTGCTGTTAGCCGGATTGTATGCCGCCACTTTTCTTTCGATTGCTATGGCCGCTCTATTGGCTGCCGATACGCTTTCGGGAGAAATTAGTTCGGGCACGATTCAAACCATCGTCACGAAGCCCATCCGCAGAATGGAAATCGTGCTTGGCAAATGGTTGGGCTTTGCTTTCATGCTGGGCTTGTATTTACTATTGATGGGCGGCGGGACGGTTATCAGCGTGTTTATTCAAGCCGCGTATATTCCAAATCACTTGTTGGCGGGTCTTGCACTCATCTACTTCGAAGCGTTGTTGGTCATGACGATTTCCCTGGCATGTTCGAGCATGTTCTCTGCCCTGGCCACCGGTGGAATCGTATTTGGTCTGTACGGTTTGGCGTTCATCGGCGGATGGATCGAACAGTTTGGCGCGATCCTCCAAAATCAGACGGCGATCAAGGTCGGGATCATTGCCAGCCTGATCATTCCGAGCGAATCGCTTTGGCGCAGGGCTGCCTTCGAAATGCAGACGCCTCTCGCGGGAGCCTTGGGCATGTCGCCGTTTGGGACGGTTTCGGTGCCGAGCCTGTTGATGGTCGTGTATACCGTGGCCTATTTCATCGTAATGCTGATAATTGCCATCCGCGTTTTCGAGAAGCGGGACATTTGAATCTTTGCGTCTATAATTTTTAAATTCCGTGTTCGATTTCGACTTCTCTACCGTACAAACTAATTTCTTGATGTCATTGCAAGTGTACTTTGCGAAGCAATCTCCTGTTTTCAAACAACCTTCTTGCAAAAACCACCGGGAGATTGCTTCCCGAAGGCTCGCAACGACATTTGTACGGTAGCAAAATTTTGACGAAAAGTTTTGAGATGGGGTTGGGGATTTGTTTGGCACGGATTTGTGCCGATGAATTAAGAAATCCTGCCGTCCGCAGCAATTTTGTGCTTGTCCATCGAGCGGGTTTCATCTACAATACATGCAAAGGAAAATACACAATGGAAAATCAAATTCAGCAGCCGGAAGTCAATAAGGCCTCCAATCGAAAAACGATCGCGCTCATCGTCGGTGGCGGATGCGCATTGATCGCTTGTATCGCTTTGGTCGTCGTAGCGGCGCTTGCCCTGTTAGGCCCGACGATTGGAAAAACATTCAGCTCCATCTCTGCCAATCCCAGCCTCGTTCCGCAAAATCCGGTGCCGAGTGTGATGGCGCCTTCCGCCAATTATCCGCAGGCTGATGATAATAAGCTGGGCGATCCGAATGCGCCGGTCCAGATGACACTTTATTCCGATTTTCAATGCCCGTACTGCAAGGACTTCTGGCAGGAGACGCAACCACAGATCATTGATAATTATGTCAAGACTGGAAAGGTTTTATTTATTTACCGCTCTGCCGGAAATTGGGTCAGCCAAATCGGCGGCGGCACCGATCACGAATCGGAAAACGCTGCAATGGCCGCTTATTGCGCGGGCGATCAAAATAAATTTTGGGACTATCACGATGTGTTATTTACCAATGTGGCCGGCGAGGATGTCGGCTCATTTTCAGATTCCAATCTTCAAGCCTTTGCACAAAGCCTCGGGCTGGACATGAACCAATTCAATTCCTGTTATACGAGTCGGAAATATGCCAGTCGTGTGAATCAAGATTATCAGGATGCCATTTCAGCGGGCATTCAGGGAACGCCATTCTTTGTGATTTCGTACAACGCTTATGGTCAGACCAAGACAGTAACCATCGATGGGGCACAGCCGTTTTCGGCTTTCCAGCAGGCAATCAACAGTGCTTTGAATGGACAGTAGACTCAAATATGCCGCGGCCGCGCTTTGTTTGATATGGATTTCAGCTTCCTGCGCACCCGCCGTGACACCGCTTCCTTCCACGCCGATAGCAGCTACCGCGACGATAGTGACATCTACGCCGATTCTTCCAACCGCGTCTTCCGTGCCTACGCCTACGCCAACCAATACCGTTTTGCCCACCGATACAGCGACGAGCACACCTGCCGTCACTCCAACCTATGCCATCCTGCGCGGGACTGTTTTGGAAACTTCCAATTGCCGTTACGGTCCCGGCGCGCCTTACTTGTATTTCACTGGCTTGGTCACCGGAAGCAATCTCGAAGTCATTGGACGACGCGAAGATTCACAATGGATTTATGTCGAAGCCATCGGCGGGAATAAGCCGTGCTGGGTCAAGGCCTCGCAAATGAAAGTGGATGGCGATATCAACTCTGTGCAAATTTATTATCCTGACCTTGCGCCTTTGCCGCAATCACCAACTTATCGGCCAACGGCTGTCACGAAAGCCGTTCGCAGCGGGAATCAGGTGATGGTCATGTGGCTCGATATTCCGCTGCGCGCCGGCGACGGCGAAAGCCCGACCATGCAGCATTACATCATCGAGGTTTGGCATTGTGTGAGCGGACAAATTGTCTTCGATCCGCTGGCGACGAACGACACGTCCATCACATTTACCGATGAATCGGGATGCACCCGGCCTTCGCATGGCAGAATCTTCGTACAGGAAAAACATGGATTTGCTGGTCCCGCGGAAATTCCATGGCCAGCCTATGAAACGCCGACCCCATCAAGCTCGTAATTAATAACGCTGCTTGTTTTGAAGCAGCCTCGAAAATTATCTGGCTTTGTTAGAACAAATATGCTAAAATAGGCGCCTATCTCAGAAAGGCGGATTATGTTCCCTGACTTTAGAAAAATCTATCAGCAGTTTCCTGGTCGCTTTTGGATCATCGTTCTCGCCTCCTTTATCACTGGCGTTGGCGGAACTTTGCTCTTCCCGTTTTTCGCGTTATACATCACGCAAAAATTCGGCGTGGGGATGACCGAAGCCGGAATCATCCTCGGCCTCTTCTCCGTCTTCGGTTTGGTTGGTGGGATGATCGGCGGGGCGCTGGCCGATAAATTCGGTCGCCGCGTACTGATCATTTTTGGCCTCGTCTTCGGTTCGGTCAGTATGATCGTGCTGGGCCTGGTCGACAACTTGCTTGTGTTATATCCGCTGGCGGTTGTGATTGGGCTTCTCAACAATATTGGCAGCCCGGCAGAGGATGCCATGATCGCCGATATTCTCCCAGAGGAAAAGCTTCAGGAGGGATTTGGAGTTTTGCGCGTGGTCGGGAATCTGGCCTGGATCATCGGCCCGACCATCGGCGGCTTTATGGCAAACCGCTCCTACTTTCTATTGTTCGTGACCGATGCCGTGCTTGGTTGTATCGTGGCTGTCATCTTTTATCGTTATGTACCGGAAACCAAACCGAAGGAACGTGCGGAAGTGAAAGAACAATCCGTAATGCAGACCATTCTAGGCTACAAAGTGGCTTTGCGCGATTACGCTTTCATGGCGTTCTTGGCGGCATCCATCCTGATGATGATTGTTTACCAACAAGCCTACAATACGCTCTCGGTATATCTGCTTAAATATCATGGCATCGATCCGCAAGGCTATGGCTTCCTTCTGACCTCCAGTGCCATCACGGTAGTCCTCTTCCAATTTTGGATCACGCGCCGCGTCAAACGATTTCCGCCCTTTGCCTTGATGGGCATCGGGACCATTCTCTATGCGATTGGTTTTGGGATGTTTGGCTTTGTCTCAGCCTATGCATTCTTTGTGTTGGCGATTGTTGTAATTACATTCGGCGAAATGGTGATTGTTCCCACCAGTCAGGCGCTCACCGCGAATTTTGCGCCGGAAGAAATGCGCGGCAGGTACATGGCGGTCTACGGTTTTTCGTGGTCAATCCCATCTGCGATTGGGCCTGGCGCTGCGGGTTACATTCTCGATAATTTCAACCCCAACCTCGTCTGGTATATCGGAGGCGTGATGTGCCTGGTTGCCGCGCTTGGATTCTATTTCCTGCACCTGCGATTGGGACGCCAACAACGATTTATCGCCTCGGTGCCTGAGGAAGAAGCGGTTCCCGCTTAATCAAAATCCATTACGCTGACATCAGAAAATCTCCAGCGTGCCGCGCCGTTTTGCTTCGATCTCGAAGATGGTAAACAAAAGATAACCCGCCAAACCATAGATTAATCCGATGCCGAGTTCACCCCATAGCAACGGCGCGACGCTTGCAAAGCTCGCACCACCGACCAACATGCGCGCCGCCATGATGCCGCGCGTAAGAGGCAGTCCGTAGGAGATCGCCTGTATCCAGGCGGGCAGTTGGTTGATGGGCACATTCGCGCCCGAGAAGATCAACAAGAGAAAATAGACGAAGTTGTTGACGAACATCACATTGACCGTGATCAGCGAGAGACTTCCCAGCAACAAGCCAAGCCCGCAAGTGCTCATGGTTGTGATGAGAATCGTCAAAGCCAACCCGCCGAGATTAGCGTGCGACAGATTCAGGCCCAGCAGGACAACTCCCCACGTGAACGCAATCACCACGCCCAGTGCGCCATCGAGGATATTCATGAAAGCGCGGCCCAAAAAGATGGATAAACGGTTGGCTGGCGTGCCGAATAGATAGGGCAGGGTTCCGTCATTGCGTTCATTCCCAATGGACATCGTCACACCAAAGATGCCGCTGACTGCTGTGATCTGAATTGCGTTTCCGATGATATAAAAACTGGCGTTGCCAGCCCCGGTTGCGTAAGTGCCCAAATAGACAAAGAATAACATCTGCGCCAATGGCATCACGATCTTGGACGCGAGATATTGGATGGGTTGCAGCCAGCGGAACAGCGCCACATAGCCGAGCACCGCGCCCTGCCAGAAAAGACGAAAGTTGTTGACAATTTTCTTCATTGGCTACTCAAAACGAGCGGTCATTCCATTCCCAGCGTCGCGTCGGCGCGCGCCTTATAAAGCATCAGCTTGAACAAGCGGGAACCGACCACGATGTCGAGGATGGAGAAGAGCAGGATCATGCTCCAGGCGAAAAGAGTTTGGTTTAACGAGGCACCGCCAGTCGAGGTCCCGTGCAGAGCGACCGCGGCCCAATAAGGCGGCAAAAGATAAGAGATGGGTGTGGTCCAGCCGGGCAGGAGTGCAATCGGGAACATGAATCCACATAAAACGTAAACCGGAAATTCCAGTCCATTTTGCCAGGCTTGCACGCCCGGATTCATCACAAAGACCGGCGCGATCACCAGGCCGAAGCTGATGAATCCGATAACCGTCAGGAAAATCGATCCAATGAACAAAAGCGGCTGTTGGATTTGCAGAGAATATCCAAAAAACAAAACAGCCACCATATAACCGATCACCATGGATAACAGCGATTGGATCACGTTGGCGAGGTTCTTGCCGAATACCACCACTTCGAATGGCGTGGGAATCGCCACCAGCGACTCGAGCGTCCCGATCCAGCGTTCGATGTTGATGCTGTTGCCTGAGATAAAGAGCAGGCTCGACCATAAGCCGGTCAGGCCGCTGCCGACGACCACGAAGAGCGCCGCGTCTTCGCCTTTGCCCTTCAGCATCCATAGGCCCAACAAAGCAATGATGATCGGCTGGAATAGAATCGTGAAGAGGACGAATCCATCCATCAATTGTTGACGGATGGTCATCTCGGCCACGATCAGGATGGTCCGCCAGTACTTGATCAGTACGCGAAAGTTCATGATTTATCTCCATCGCCGACGAGACGAACGTAAGCATCTTCCAGAGTCGGTTCGCGGACGACGACGCGTCCAACCTTCAGGCCTCCGAGCGCGGCCAGCACATCCGGAACGGCCTCGGCGCCGCGCGCGGTTTGGATCATCAGCATCTGGCGTTGGTCATATTCTTCCACCGAAAGCGCATCGACGAACGGCAAGGCGCGCAGGGTATTAAGCATGTTGGCAGGCAATCCGAAAGTTTCCACTTCGACCACGTTCAAGTCCTGCGCCCGTGATTTCAGCCCGCCGGGTGTATCGAGGGCAATGATGTGCCCATGATTGATGACGGCGATCCGGTCACACAAAGCATCGGCCTCGAACATGTAATGGGTGGTAAGCAGGATGGTCTTCTTCTGAGATTGCAGGTCGAGGATCATCTGCCGGAACTCGCGCGCCCCAACTGGGTCGAGACCGATCGTGGGTTCATCCAAAAACAATACTTGCGGATCATGCAAAAGCGTCCGGGCCACATGCAAGCGCTGTTTCATCCCGCGCGAATAGCCTTCGACGCGCTCGTTACCGCGCCCCTGCAGACCTACCAGTTCCAATAAATAGGGAATGCGCTTTTTCGAAGCGTCCGGGTCCACGCCATACAGACTTGCAAAATAGCGCAGGTTATCGATTCCTGATAAACGCCAATAGAGTCCGCGCTCGCCGCCGAAAATAAAGCCGATTCGTTTGCGTACTTCCTCGGGATTTTTGACGACATCATAGCCGTGGATGGTTGCACTGCCTCCCGTGGGAATCAGCAGCGTGGTCAGCATCTTGACCGTGGTGGTCTTGCCGGCCCCGTTTGGACCCAGCAGGCCGAAGAGTTCTCCTTCCTTGATATCGAAGGAGATATCTTCCACGGCCACAACTTCCTTGGTTGTCCGCTTGATAACACCGATAAAAGTCTTGAAAACACGGCGCAAATGGGAAATGTCGATGGCGTTCATTCTTTCCTTTGATAGATTAGATAGAACAATTGTACACTAATTGTCGTAGGATTGTGACCAAATTTGATTAGAATTTTGCCCCTTCTAATCTTGGGCGAAGGCTGCGCTTCGCAAGTGTGACCTAATTCATGGCAAGCTCTTGAGCTGCGGGACCTTTCGCAGCACGATCAGGGTCAGCACTAGACTAATCATGGCGAATGCAGCGATTGTATAACTCAAACCCATGCTTTGCGAAATCGCGCCGATGATTAAATTGCCAAACGGTGAAAAGCCGAAGAACGTCAGTGTGTATAAAGCCATGACGCGGCCGCGCAGTTGATCTTCGACGCGTGTTTGGAGCAGGGTATTGATCATCGTGAATTGCACCATGAAGCCCAGGCCAAGCCCGAGCGCCAGAATCAAACTGAGCGCATAGATCGGCGTAAAGGCAAACACGCCCAAGACGATTGGAAACGCGAGGCCTGCGGCAGTCAGCCAGGAGCCGCGCCATCTGTGTCCATGCTGATTAGCGATCAGCATGGACACAGA
>JBJKOR010000264.1:0-3278 GCA_046707185.1 Anaerolineales bacterium
GCTGGGAGCTTCACAAGGCAGTGGCAAATCCTTTGTGGCTACCGACTTGTGCTATCGGATCATTCACAATAAGGGCTTCCCGGATGGATCACCTATTATTCGTCCGGGAGCGAATATGATCTATGTGGATGCCGAATCCGTGCCACAGATTTTGAAGGAACGCACCGATCACTATGCCATGGATCAAAGCAAGTTGTACCTGATGCTGGCGGACCCGGGCGAGATGATCGATCTCAGCCTGGCGAAATACCAGGATCGGCTCACGGAGATGGTGGCCGCACTCAAACCGGAACTGATCATTATCGATTCGCTCTCGTCTGTTCATAGCCGCGGGCAGAACAATGTGGAAGACCTGCGTGAGCTGGTGGGGTATCTGGTTCGTTTGGCGGGTTGGGCAAACTGCGGGCTGCTGCTCGTGCATCACATCCGCAAGCCGCCCAGTGGCGGTGGACGCATGATGAATGTGGATTTGGGCATGGAGGATTTGAGCGGTTCGGGATACATCACGCAGCAGGCACGCGTGGTGATGGGATTGCATGTGGTGCAGACCGGACCGGAATTCGATCCGAACGGGCCGCGCGAACTCAAAGTGCTGAAGAACAATTTAGGCGCTTATCCCAAACCGTTGGGTTTTACCTTCGAGCATCTGTACCCGGATGGAGCGAAACTCAAATGGGATCTCACTGCGCCGCGCGAATATCGTGAGCCTACCCAATTGGATGAATGCAAGGTGTGGCTGGAAGATACACTGAAAGAGAATCCGCAGGGCTTGAAGCCAAAGGAAGTGGTGAAGGCAGGCATTCAACAAGGCTTTAGCGAGAGAACAATTTATCGTGCTCGGAACGAGTTGGAGCCGCAGATTATGAATACGCATGGCCGCCAGTCGCCGGAAAATACCTGGAAGTGGGTGGACGCAGAAAAATGAACTTTGCCAGCTTTGCCAACTCTGCCAAGGGTTTTCGGAAATTTATACCCCCACACTCAAAATCGCTGGCAGAGTTGGCAGACTTGGCAGAGTAAAGGAACTCTCATGACCGATTTGAATGAAATTCGACAATCCATCTCATTGATCGCTCTGGCGGAGGAAGCAGGCGCCGTCTTTGATGATGCCCATCACTTGCGCAGCCGCTGTCCTCTGCCGCGCCATGCTGGGGATCGCTCCAGTCTGGCATTCGTGATTTATGATAATGAACGCAAATGGAAGTGCCATTCTGCCTGCCCTGATGACGCCAACGGCGGCGACGTGATTTCCTTTTATATGGCGTGGAAAGGTGTGGATTTCAAGACCGCGGTGCAGGAACTTTCAGAACGGATCGGTTCAAATCCATCGCTAGCGAAAGCCGCACCGATTCCCAAACCGCCCACTCCACCACAGCCTGAACAGTGGCTGAAGCGCGCCATGGAGTTTATGTCGTTTGCGGAAAAGAATCTCAATGATCAAGTACGTGCGTATCTGGAAAAAGAACGTGGACTTTCGGATGAAACCATTAGAGCCTTTCGCTTGGGATATAACCCAAGGAATATTTATGATGATCCCAAGCGTTGGGGCTTGGATGGCAGGAAGATTTGGCTGCCGCGCGGCATTGTGATTCCGGGTTTTCAAGACGAGAAGGTGAGTTATATCAAGATCCGGCGACCGATGCAGGAGGATGCTTCGGGAAAATACATCGGCGCATGGATCAAACAGGATGGAGCAGAAGGGATAAAGTTCGGCGGGCCGCGCGGGGGAAGGTCGGTATTGTTTCGCCTGGAGGTCCTGGATCACTTGCCGGTCTTGCTTCTCACCGAAGGAGAATGGGATACGATGCTGGTTTGGGAACATGCCGCGGACTTGTGTGATGTGGGTACGCTTGGCGGTGCGCAAGCCAGGTTCGATTCGCTGGATTTGGCATTCCTGACAAAATACCTGGCCATTCTCGTGGTGCACGATGACGATAGCGCAGGCGAGAAGGGACGCAGCTATATCTCGAAGCTGCATTCAGTGAGTGAAAGGATTATTCCCATCGAACCACCGGCACACGATCTCACGGAATTCTGGAAGTCGGGCGGAGATTTGAGATCATGGGTTGCCAGGCAGGTGTATGAGGCAATGGCGCCTGCGATGAATCAGGAAAATGCAATGCTGCCCGTGCGTTGGAGAAAGGTGTTTGTACACGTGGAAGATGAATTGGGTTTGAGCAAGAGAAGATGAAGTCGAAATAAACTCTGGAATCAAGCTTGCACGCCAAGCGCATCATGGATGCACAACACCAAGTCCCAGGTGCTTTTCATAGCCATCGAAGTCACTGTCGTTATGCAAAAGCTCATGATCGTTTTCAATGCAGTAGGTGGCGATCAGGCTGTCTATCGTCTTGCGGACCGTGATCCCTTTTCGGCGCAGGAGGCGGTAGTTGCGGGCGCTTTGCAACGCCAGATTGGAATTGACCATTTCCGCCTAGAGGTATTTCGAGAAGACGTGGCGGGCTTTCTCGAAATCGGCGTCGTCTCGAAAACCTTGCAGGACTTCCGCAAGAATGAGATCGCCGATCAAGATGGGAACTTGATCCGCGATCTTATCAAGGTAATCTGTTTGCGAGTTCTCCACGCCATTGAAATAATCGATCCAAACGGTGGAATCAACGACCAGCATACGTTAGTTCCCTGTGCGGGAGAGACGTAGCTCGTGAAGATTGCCTTCCCACTTCAACTTGCCACGCAAGCTGGGTATAGCGCAAAAGTGTGGGGAAGAATGAACAAAATCGGGTAAACTGTGGTAATAGGAGAAAAAAGAAATGACCCGACCCCAGTCCCGCATGCGCCGTCAAGCGGCATATATGGAAGAAGCGAAACGGATGTACGATCAAATGGAAGAATGGTACGATGCGCATCCGCAAGCGAGTTTTGGAGAGATCGAAGCAGAAGCGCGCAAGCATAGACGAGAATTGATGGGAAAAACGTTGAGCCAATTGGTGAATGGGCGAGATGGCGGAGTGCAGCTTGAGCTGCCCAGCTGTAAACAGTGCGGAGAAAAGATGGAATATAAAGGCTATCGTCCATGGGCGATTCATGGATTGGAGGGAGATAGTGTTTTGGAGAGAGCCTATTACGTCTGTCCGCATTGTAACGGGGAGACGCTTTTCCCCCCTGGATGAGAAGCTGCAATTGCGGACAGATCATTGGAGTGAAGGAGCAGCGCGTGTAGCGACGCGGCAAGGGTTACAAGCGCGGTCGTTTGACAAGGCAGCCGAATCATACAATGAGGCCACTGGTGGTCACATGTCAGGCGACAGCTTGCGGCG
>JBJKOR010000265.1:0-2766 GCA_046707185.1 Anaerolineales bacterium
AATGTCTGAAGAAAAGTTTCGCACGGAAGAATTTCGCATCAAAGGCGAAGAATTGTTGAGTAAGATCAAAAATTTGATTCACGAAGGGAATATCCGACGTGTGATCATCAAGGACAAAGACGGAAAAACAATGCTGGAAATCCCGATGACGTTCGGCGTGGTCGGTGCGTTGATCGCTCCGCAGTTGGCCGCCATCGGTGCCATCGCGGCCCTTTTAACGGAAGCCACCGTGGTGGTCGAGAAGGTCGAAACGTCGTAATTTGGTGCGATTCCCACACAATAATTTCATCTGCTTTTCAGAAAAGGGTTCTATAATATTCGTCATCGAATGTTGAAATTCAGTGGACGGTTTCCAAATCACTTGAAGATTATTCAAGTGAGATGGGCTTTCTATACTTAGAGGTGAGCGAAAGAGAAAATGGCTGAATCATCCCCTTCACGTTCAGAAGTGTGGCGAAAGCGCTGGCAGCGTTTTCGCCGAGGCATACGAAGATCCACGCCATTCGTCATTGGCGTACTGGCAACACTCACCGCGCTCATTCTCTACAACGTTCTTTTCCCCGCCCCACATCCATTGACGAATAACGACGTCAGCACCACGGTCGCACAAGCGATGGTATCTGCTACACCGCCGCCCCCTTATTCCGCGCAGGTGTTTCAAGTGATTCAGCCGTCGCTCGTGCTCATCGAAACCAAGGCTGCCAGCGCAACAGAAAACGATCAAGGCAGTCTTGGCACGGGTGTTATTATCGACAATAACGGCGATATTCTTACCGCCCTGCACGTGGTTGCAAACTCGTCTTCCATTCAACTCATCTTTGCGGATGGGACCAAATCAACCGGCCAAGTTATAACGCAGCAGCCGCAGAATGACATCGCCGTCCTCAAGCCCAATCAGACGCCCCCCTTGATTGTTCCTGCTGTTCTTGGGGATCCGAATGCCATGCACATCGGCGACGAGGCGTATGTGGTCGGCAATCCCTATGGTTTATATAGTTCGATGAGCGCAGGCGTGATCTCCGGCTTCGATCGTTCGCTCCAGCCGGTTGGGACCAACATCAAGCTTCAAGGCCTGATCCAGATCGACGCGGCGGTCAATCCCGGAAATTCGGGCGGGCCGCTGCTCAACCGCGCTGGTGAAGTGATCGGCATCGTGGAAGGGTTGGCCAACCCGACCGATCAAGATTTCTTCGTTGGAATTGGCTTTGCAGTGCCGATCAATGTGGCAGCGAGTGCGGCTGGCTTGCCACCGGATTAAGAGAACGTCATTGCGAGGAGCGCCGCGCTGAGCTGTGTCGAAGCGCAAGCGACGAAGCAATCTGTTATTTTGCAAGGAGATTGCTTCGGGAAGTGCATCGCCTTCGGCGCGCTTCGCGGCCTTGCAATGACATACAACCACAACGAAAGGAAAACAACCATGAATCCAAAAACGGAAACTGAACATACCCCAATGGAACGCGTTTTATATGAAGTAAAGAAAATCATCGTTGGGCAGGATCATTTGCTGGAACGAATGATCGTTGCTTTGCTGGCGCGCGGACATATTTTAGTGGAAGGCGTGCCGGGACTGGCAAAGACCATGGCAATCAAAACCTTGGCAGAGTCCATCGGCGGTGAATTCAAGCGCATTCAGTTCACGCCCGATCTGGTCCCCGCGGATTTGATCGGCACGCGCATCTACAATCAAAAGACAGGCGAATTCAACACCTCGCTTGGTCCGGTCTTTACGAATCTATTGCTGGCTGACGAGATCAACCGCGCACCAGCCAAAGTCCAGAGTGCCTTGCTCGAAGTGATGCAGGAATATCAGGTCACGATTGGGCACGAATCGTTCAAGGTACCGAATCCGTTCCTCGTGCTGGCAACTCAAAATCCGATCGAGACCGAAGGCACGTACGCCCTGCCCGAAGCGCAGGTGGACCGCTTCATGTTAAAAGTATTGGTCGGTTATCCAACCGCGACCGAAGAATTCGTCATCGTCGAACGCATGACCGGGGCGCTGCAAGCAGTTCAAAAAGTATTGACTACCGATCAATTGCTTGAATTGCAAAAACAGGCAGACCAGGTTTTCGTTGATCCGGCACTGATCGAGTATTCGGTGCGTATCGTGACCGCCACGCGCAAGCCGCAGGATGTCGGCTTACAGGAATTGGAACATTACATCCTATTCGGCGCCAGCCCGCGCGCTTCCATCAATTTGATTCTGACGGCGCGTGCGCTGGCTTTTGTGCGCGGACGTAATTATGTGCTTCCGCAGGATGTCCTGGATATGGCTCCGGACGTGATGCGACATCGCATGGTGCTTTCCTACGAAGCGCTTTCCGATAATGTCGGCCCGGATGAAATCCTGAAAAAGATTTTCGACCGCATCCCGATTCCGGTTGTGCCGCTGCATGAACATGTTGAACACAACGTCAACGCCTGAGCGAATTCTGCAACGCCTCGATTGGCAGGTCATCCGCAAATTGGACGGCTTGCTCCAAGGCGATTACCGCAGCCTGTTCTACGGCTACGGCGTGGACTTCGCCGATCTACGCGAATACCAACCCGAAGATGATATCCGCTTCATGGATTGGAATGTGACGGCTCGCATGAACACGCCCTATGTCCGGCAATATATGGAAGACCGCGAGATCACAGCTTGGTTTCTGCTCGACCTGAGTCCATCGGTCGACTTTGGCACGCTGCAAAATTTAAAGCGCACGATGCTGATTGATTTCGTCACGACCGTGGCGCGACTGCTGACGCGTCACGGCAACCGCGTCG
>JBJKOR010000266.1:0-5180 GCA_046707185.1 Anaerolineales bacterium
AACTCCCGGTTTAGGCGCAGAGTTCGTTTTTGAGCATTCAGCGCAGATTGCAATGCTCCAGTCACTCGAAGGACGAGTGCAATGTTTGCCCAATCTTCGGCCTCGCCCAACCGATCTCCGATTTCCGCGTCAATTCGTTGCGCTTCTTTATGTAAAGCAAGCGCCGCTTTGAAATCACCGCGGTCATAAGCAATAGTGCCCAGATTGCCCATTACCTTTGCCTCGCCAGAAAGATCACCTATCTGACGCATCAGCGCCAAAGCTTTCCGACTGTGAGTTTCAGCGATTTTGTGCTGGCCACGAAGCCGATAGAGCAGGCCAAGATTACCGTGGCTGGCTGCCAAACCTGAGGAGTGACCAGCTGCTTCCTCCAAAGCTAGGGCTGCCAAAAATGCGGACTCGGCCTCACCTAAATCACCCTTATCCTGTTGAATCAAACCAATATTTCCCATCGTTGATGCTTCCCCAAGACGATGACCTATCTGTTGGTAGAGTTTTAGAGCCTGCTTGTTCAAATCAAGGGCGGCAGATAAATCGCCCGTAAGGTGGAAAAGTGTAGCTTGATCACCGAGGCAATCAGCCTCACCTTTCAAGTCCCCCTGTTGACGATAAAGTCGTAGTGCATCTTCCAGTAATATTTTAGCTTGGTTCCAGTTTCCCTGTTGACGCTGTACTACTGCCATCTGACTGATATGCAGAGCTTCTCCAGCTTTATCACCAACACCCTCCGCAAGCGAACGCGCCCGCTGGAAATACTCGAGAGCCGTTGTCCAAGCGCCTCGATCCTGATAAATGACGCCCAGGTTTCCGAGGCTTACGGCTTGCCCAGCGAGATCGCCGAGTGACTCTTTACGTGACAAGGCCTCTTTTTGAACATCTTCGGCCGCCTTCAAGTCGCCGAGGGAATACAGCAATGCGCCAATGTTGCCCAGGGCCTTGATCTCGCGTTCTGCGTCGCCAAGTTCGCGACTCAGCGCCTCGGCTTGTCGCCACAGGTCCAGTGATGATTGCAGTTCGCCGGCGGTATAGCGAGACGTAGCCTCTTCAAAGAGCCGCTCAAGTTCTGGTAGGGAAGGTTTCGCGTGCGGATTCATGCTAATCGGTACTCTCAAGAATTTGAGTGAATTTGCATCCATACTATAATGCAGTGAAATGGAAAACGCCAACCAGAATCTTTCTTTTATCCAAGCACTGATGGATACCGAGAACCCAGCAGGCGCGAAGCGCCTTCTACATGAAAGGGCATCGCAAGTCGATGGCGTGATGGTAGAGAGTTTGATTTTCCTGGCAAAGAATTATTCCGAACAAGGTGAACTCGATTCGGCGGACTACTTTGCCGACCTCGCCATAGAGGCGGCGTCAATATTGACCGACTCCCGATTGCTTGCGGATGGACGGTTCATCAAAGCCGTGGTGCTCCAATACGGTAGTCAACTCGCCGAAGCGGAGACTTACTATCGAGAAGCGGCTGATTTGTATGGCATACTGGACATGAAATCATCATTGGCCAATTGCCTGGGCAATTTAGGCCTCATTGCACAGGATTTGGGAAACATCTCACAGGCCATTGAATATCATCGCTTGTCCCTTGCCATCACGCGCGAGACAGGCGATATCGCGGCTCAACTGGCTGATCTCACAAATCTCGCCGCGCTTTACTATAGTCAAGGTGATTATCTCCAAGCCGAGCGAGGGTATGAAGAGGTTCGAGATCTGGCGATTGAAGCGGGAGAACGCGAAAACGAAATGGATGCCCTGGCTGGGTTAGGATTGATTTATCGTGCACAAGGCAGCCTAGAAAAATCACGCGAGCACCTCGAGCGCGCCCTTGCCATAGCACGTGACAGACAAGACCAACGCGGAGAGGCCTCACAGCTGGGTAATCTTGGACTGGTCTATCAAGACCTGGGGGATTTGAACCGCGCGCTTGAGTTCCACCAAACAGCTGCCAGCCTTCATGCGAAGCTAGGCAATCGACAAAGCCAGGCGAATCAGCTTGGTAACATGGCCAATGTCTACTATGCACTAGGGGACATCACAGCTTCGGAAGCCCTGCATGAGCGGTCTCTGGATCTGCATCGGACGACTGGTTTCCAACGTGGACAGGCAGAAGAATTGGGTAATCTGGCCTTGCTTCGCCGAATCCAGGGCAATTTTGCAGATGCCATTGTTTTGACTCAGGCTGCCCTGCAAATTGACCAAGCCATAGGTGATCGGCGTGGGCAGGCGGCGGACTGGGGAAATCTTGGCATCCTCTATAATCAGTTAGGCGATGATGAGAATGCACGAAAATGTATTCTTAAGGCGTTGGTGATTGATCGTGAGATCGGTTACGTACAGGATGAGCTCAACCACATCAATAATCTGGCCGACTTGGAATACCGTCTGGGTAATGTCCCGGCTGCATTGGAAAACTATACCCAAGCCTTGCATCGAAACGAGGAGATTGGCTACCCAGTTGGCGTGGCGCACCAGCTTGGAAATATAGGCACGGTATTGGTTTCTATTGGGCGGGTCAAAGAGGGTCGCGAGTACTTGGATCATGTGTTGCGGTTGAACACAACTTTGGGCGATCGGCGCGCTCAAGCGGCAGATCTGGCGAGCCTGAGCAATGCTTGTGTCCTTCTCGGAGAAACAGCCGAGGCGCTTGGGCATCTCAACGAGGCGATACAATATGCTACGGGTGCATCAGATTCTGATCTGCTTACACGGGCATTGATCATCCGTGGAGACATCTATCGTGATGCAGGTCAAATTGAAGCCGCTCACAAGGATTACACTGCCGCCGTAGAACAATTAGAACAAGTTCACGCCTCCATCATTGAGGAGGAACACCAAATCGGTTTCTTTGCCCACGATAAAAACGAAGTCTACGAGCGGCTTATTCGAATCCTACTGATAAAAGGAAGGATATCGCCTGCCTTTGATGTTGTGCAACAAGCCAAATCCAGATCACTAATAAAGCTATTAGGCCGATCTCACCTGGTTCCATCAGCCAAAAGCGACCGGCCTCTGATTACTCAGGAGCAGGGATTAAAAGTCAAAATGGATACCCTGCTGACTCTGACGAGCAAATCCGCTGACGATATGGAGAGACTCCGCTTGAGCGCTGAGATAGCAGGCATCTATAGTCAACTAAAAGATATATGGGGAGCGCTGTCCAAATCCTCAGAAGAGTACGTTGACCTTCGGCAAGGCTTCCCGCTTAATACAGCGGATATTCGGGGTCTATGTGCCTTATAGATTGAACAAAAATCTCCCATGAATACCTCCTCGTCAAATGATAAGAGATCGTCGGAGAATCAAGCCTTCCTCGGGTTATTATTCCAACAACATGGGGAGTGGGTTGAAGCAAAAAAACATTGGCAGCTAGCCCTCTCGTTGAATCAGGAGGAAGGAAACAATCCCGGTATAGCACAGGCTGCATGTAATTTGGGGTTGATACTGGAGAAGCTCGGGGAAGTCGAAGAGGCCCATCAATACCTCCAGACCGCATTACAGATCTATCGTCAGCTAAATGACTTCAACGGTCAGTCGATTACTTTCAATAATCTTGGGCTCTTGTTCAGGCGTCAGGGTAAAATGGAGGCCGCGCTCGAATACTTCGAACAGGCGCGTTTGCTATTTGTCGATCAGGATAACCTGGCAGGTGCAGCAGCCGCTTTAGGTAACATGGCCGGCGCATATCAACTACAAGGCGATCTCGATGTCGCCGAGTCGTATTATCGAGAGGCAATGAAGCTTTATGAGCGAATAGATGATATTGCCAATCAAGCAACCATGTTATTGAATTTGGGAACTCTAGACCATGCTCGGGGACACAGTTCTGATGCACTTGAAAAGTACAAGAAAGCCTTGGAAAACTTCAAGGAAATAGAAGATAAAGAGGGGAGTATTGAAGCAATGGGGAATATGGGAGGGTTAATGAGCGACTTGGGAGATCAGGAGTCGGCGCGGAATTATTATGAACAGGCTCTGGAGTTGTCACGGGGAATTTCGGATCGGCGGCTGGAGGCGATCAACTTATCGCGCCTCGGAAAACTTTTCCAAGAAACAGGGAAAGCGGAACGCGCCATTGAATCTTTGCAACAAGCTTTGTTGATGCAACAGGAATTGGGATATTTACCCGACGAAGCAGGAACCTGGTCCAGTCTGGGATCTTTGTTTCAAGACCGAGGTGAGTTGGTTAAAGCCTTCGAGGCGTCTCAACAAGCGTTGGTTCTACATGATGTCGTCGCGGACCAAGAGGGGTGGGCTCGTGACCTAAACGATCTGGGATTGATCTATCAAACCTGGGGCAAGTTGGATCGGGCAAATGACCTTCTGCATAGAGCGCTGGAAGTCAATCAGACGAAAGGTTTTCTGCGGCCTGCCTCTCTCAACTTGGGAAACCTCGGTTTACTTTTTCTAGAACAAGGAAAGTTAGCAGATGCTCTGGAGTTCTGTAGTCGCGCCTTACGACTGGCTCGTGAAGTAGGTTTCCGCCTTGCCGAAGCGCATCAACTCAACAATATTGGACTGATCTATCAAGAACTCAACGACTGGTCAGGTTCCCTAAACTGTTTCGAAGGGGCCCAAAGAATCTATCAAGACATTGGCTTTCGCCAGGGGGAAGGGGCGTCGTTGGGTAATCTTGCGATCATCCACCACCGTTTGGGAAATTTGGATGCGGCCCTCTCCTATAACAAAAAGGCGTTGGAAATTGATGAGGAAATTGGGTATAAACAGGGTCAAGGTGAAGACCTGAGCATGATGGGGATGCTCTATCATGATGCAGGCGATTTTGACCAGGCAGAAATTTTTCACCGGGCTTCATTGGCGGTAAGCCGGGAATTGGGATATTTACAGGGGGAAGTCATGGACTTGAGTAATTTAGCGACAGTCCTTCGCGTAAAAGGGAAGCTGACCGAAGCCTTACAGGTCCAGAATCAAGCGCTCGCATTGATTGAGCCGCTGGATAATTTTGATCTTGAGTGGGTCGTCTGTTCCGGGAGTGCGGCTATCTACGAGGTGCTGGGGGAACCACGACAGGCAAGGGCAGATTACGAAACTGCGATTGAGAAAATTGAATCGATACGCACCAGTCTTCCCGAAGAGATTCACCGCATCGGCATGATGGGATTGGACCAAATATACGTCTACCGAAGATTAGTGTTGCTAATTCACCGTCATTTCAGGAC
>JBJKOR010000267.1:0-2832 GCA_046707185.1 Anaerolineales bacterium
CCAGTATCGCCAAAAACAGCGATGGGGGATCACCACTGGTCGAAGGTCTCGACAGAAACGGCGGGCCTCGAGGAAAATCTGAAGCATCGTCGCTTTCAGCGATACCCTCGAAGGCCTCGCCGGAAATGGCGATGCCTTACACCTATAAGGGAGATCGAATAATGGCGTGGTTGAGCAGAGATGAAAGAAAAAAGAGAGAGCCAGAAAATACGCAACTCGAAAGAGAATAAAGAGAGGGCAGGATGTGCCCTCTCTTGTCTTGCAAAACTACATCGGACAGCCTGCGTCAAACCAAGCTTTGTACACGTCACCGTGACAGGCTTGAGGCTTGCAGAAGCAGACCAGCCGTTTGTCCTTGAGTTCAAGGACACGTTCACGAAACTCCGGGTCGCGATGAATGCGCGCCCAGAAGTATTTTTTGAATGCCTTGATCGAATCGGCGCGGTCATGAACCACGCCGCAGATTTGGCAATAACGACCGACGGGATGCGGGTTTCCGAAGTAACCGTCCTCGCCGTGCCCGGAGCGGCCAATGTATACGTCGCCCGGTTTCCTGTCTTTGATGTGGATGACTTCGCACATATTATTGAACCTGTGGCAAAGCCCAGACTCCGCGCTCAACCTGTATACAGGTCTCTTGCAAAACGCGGCGGATGATGGCTCGCCAGTCCGTGCCGAGCGACTCGGCTTTACAGACGCGAGCATGATCTTTTATTTGGTCATAGATCGCACTGAGACTCGCTTTATTGCCGAGGACAATGAGCGCGGTCCACACGATACCATGCCATGTCTGACCGCCAACTTCGCGTTGATCCACATTCATACGATCCGCGCGTCGCACTTCCACAGTCCATGCGAATTGCATGGGTTTGCGCGTGACGATCACGTATTCGTGCATGATGCGCGGGTCGGCCATGCCGGTATAGGTTCGCCCATTGCTCCAAACGTTGTGTTGGAGTTTGATGAGCATCTGCACCGGCTGGCCGTACCAGCGAAGGTCGCGTTGAATGGGGTAGAGGACCCCATTGCGTTTGACATCGCCGATCAAGATCACCAAGTAGCCACCGGAGCGGACTGCTTGATAACCGTTGTAATGAGCAATGTTCATCTTGCGGAGGAAGGTTTCGTAGTTGGGACACCGACTAAGATCGTCGGGGTGAGGTTGTTCGCCCCACACATTTCCCGAATAAGGAATAATGTTGTGATAGGGATCGTGGAAGAACACCACGTCGCCCATCACCGGAATTTCATCCCGCAGGATATTGAACCCGCTGTGCAAATCGTTCTGCCAGCAGGCGATGCCCATCCGCTTGGCTACATCGCCGGTCGTACCTGATCCACACATGGGATCAACGACCTGCTTTGGTTTCAGCCAGAGAAACAAATCTTCGGACAGATGAGGCGAATGATTGCCGCGCCAATGAGCGTCACCGCCCTGGCCGCGGTTTGGATAGGAAAGAACAGTGGTGAGGGCATTAGTAGCATCCATCAAATCCAAGTCCTTTCTGTTTGAGACTTACCCATTTCGTTCCATAACCGATCACGAGATGATCCAGCACGGTGATGTCCAGGAGTTTCCCGGTCTGTACAAGCGCGCGGGTTACCGCCACATCTTCCGGCGAGGGATCGGCCAGACCGCTGGGATGATTATGGGCAAATGCAACAGCACTCGCATTGACTCGTATCGCGGGGCGGAATGATTCGCCTATGCGGATCGACGACTTGTTTACCGACCCTTTGTATACGTCCTCCATGCCCAGCACTCGATTGCGCGCGTTCAGCATGATGACGCGCAAACGTTCCTGCTCAAACGCGCTCATATCTTCGCAAAGTTCTGCAATATCGCTTGGGCCCTTGATCTCAACCTGCTCTGCGGATTTCAAGCGGCTCGACAAAGCAAATGCCGCGCGCAGTGCGGCGGCTGTGGACTCGCCGATGCCGGGGATAGCAAGTAATTCCACCGTGGACGCCTGACGCATTCGGTGCAGGTCGCCATTGAAATGCGCGAGCAAAGATTCGGCGATCTCGATTTGATTCGAGCCACCAATCACGGCGGCGAGCAGTTCGATGATCGTGCAGATAGACGGATCCACAGAAACACGAGCGGCTGGCTTTTCACGCACGGAAAGATATTTGAGTTTTGGAACTTTATAGATTGTTAGCATGTGCATACCTCCATATAGAGAATGAAAAGAAGCAGAGACGAGAGTTCGCCTCTGCTTCATACGTGATGGTCTTTCTGTTCGTACTAGCGAACGTACTTCTGGTAAGCCGCGACCCAATTGGTCGCGATGGCCTGCTGTGCCGCAGCGAGGCTGAGTTGCCCGGAGCAGACCAGATCGTGCAGTTGGTTCTCCAGCCGGTCCTTGATGGATGCTCCCCACTTCCCGCTGCGGGGTTCGGGCCAAAGATTCCGGGGATCGGTGGGATTGCCGCCGATCTCCAACGGGATCAGGTGATCCTCTTCGTAGCGAGAGAGTCTTGTGTCTGTATAGCCGTACTGCGCGATCTGCTTGATCTTGAGCGGCTCGGTGTAGCTCTCCGGCGGGCGGACGCTGTGTGTGTACCCGCCCCTGCGGCAGATGGTCGAGCGGAGGTTCGCCTGGGTGACGCGCGGGTCGATGGGCCCGGGGGTCAGGTGGGCATCCGGCAGACCGGAAACCGATGGAACTGTGGAACCGGCAGCAGTAGTGATGGATGGGGACAGGGCCGTTGGCGCGCAGCCATAGGCCAGGAAGATCATCGCCAAGGCGATGACAAAGATATGTTTCTTCATTGAGATACCTCCGTTATGGATTTGAGTCGATACAAACCGGCTCCGCCTAAATTGGA
>JBJKOR010000268.1:0-2983 GCA_046707185.1 Anaerolineales bacterium
CCCTACTACTTACGGATATTCCACGATCAAAAGACGGAATATCCGTAAGTAGTAGGGCATACCGCCCGCCACGGCCCATGCCAGAAATTTTTCATCAAGCGAATACCGAGGGAAAAAGAGAGATGCAGAAGGCAAGTCCATTGGCTCAAGCAACACACTGTGCGTGCGACGCCCATAGAGCGGGGCGTGATAGGAAAGGACCTCGGTTTCCATCATGCCAATGTATGATCCGCATAGGATCAGCATGATGCTTGTGCTGTTCAAGCGCTCATCCCAGACTTTTTGCAGGATCGATGGAATGGCTTTATTCCCGCTGATCAGGTATGTAAATTCATCCAATACAACAATTGGGCGGCCGGGCAAGTCTGCTAGCGCTTGAAATGCAGCCTCCCATGTAGGGAAAGAAAAACCAGCCGGGGTTTCAGTATGTGTAAACGACCAGATTTGCCGAGAGAATACGGCAAGTTGTTCCGAATCCGCGCTCAGGGTGGCAATAAAGAAAAGGTGGGGTTTGCCCTCGGAGAAGGCACGCAAGAGTTCGGTCTTTCCCACCCGCCGGCGTCCATACAGAACAAATAGTTCAGCGCGGTTCGACCGGTACATTGCAGTAAGCAAATCAAGTTCTTTTTGTCTATTGATGAACATAGATTTTTCCTTTTACTAAACAGGATTATAATAATCTTATTTAGTAAAAGCAAGGATCTTTCCTTGTGTTATTGATCAAAAGTAAGTACTTTGGCAGATGATAAAGCAACATGTTTCGGGATTCACAATTGCACAAATAGCTGTCCCGCGCGGCATAAATCTGGTATACGGTTAAATTTCGAATAAAACCGACCAAGTTAGTCTGAGCTACCGCAAATAAGCATGACCTATCCCGAAGTTATGGATGGGTCATATTGTCTGGTAAAGTAGCCCCCTTGCTGTACGCTAAAGGGCATCGGCCAAATCAACAGAGGAGGTTTACTCATGTATGAACTTGTGCCGAGATTGAATTTTATAGCGAGTAATATCTCCAACCCTGTTACGCGGATTCCCCAATCGTTCCAACCTATGTGATAACTACAACCGGGCGAGTTGATTTTGAAGCGCGGGTCTCCGCTTATATGTCTCCTTGGCCTTCTCCAAATATTTCCTCCATTCATCTGTTTTTCCGAGCAACTGATAGGCCTGCTTCGCGCGTTTGAGCCAGGCGGCAGCAATCGGATAATTCTTGCTCTTTGCCTCAGCCATTAAACGTTCGGCATGCTTCAAACTGACCTGGGCAACCCATTCCGGCCGGTGCGCCATAACGCCGTCAGCCACTGTTTCGACAACGGAATACCACACATCACGTTCATCGGCCACTTTGATGGCCTCATCCCATTCCTCTTCCAACAATAACACTTCTGCCAGGACTTGCTTGTTGTACGATTTGCGAAGTTTTGCCATCACCTCCGAGCGCAGACTTCCCCAATCGGATCCTGCCAAGTGCTTAATCGTCTTATAGGTTTCCAGGGATGGATTCTCGCTAAACGCCGCAAGCCATGCTGTTAGCGCTTGTTTTGTCCGTCCTTGCGCTTCTTCCACGGGACCCAACCATTCGCCCAGCCCTGTCCTTGGACCTTTCAGTTTCAGTCCCAGTTCGCCAATTTCAACGGCTTCGGCCACGAGGCGAGACTCCCGTAAGCAACGGGCGACTTGCAAGGATTCTTCCGCAGTGATCAGGTACTTTTTGGCATATTTCACAGCCTCTGCCACATGTTTGAGATCGCACAGCTTGAGGGTATAACGCAGATGGCGCTCTTCCTTCTTGCAGAGGGCAAGATATTCTTCGGTGCGACCTTGCCGGTCCAACACATTCAACTTGGCTTCGGTGAGGTCATCGAAGCCTGACACAACAGGAAAACCCCATTCACGAAGCTCATAATCATCTTCCTCATTCCAGTCCTCGTTTTCATCCCAATCATCCGACTCATCGTCTTCGTAGGTTTTTGATTCTGGCCTTTGATGGGACGATCTTTCTTTGGGCGTATCATCCCAGCCATACTTCGCGGCCTGAATGGCAATGTGCAGGTTGCCTTCCATCCCATAATCGCCGGCATAATCAATCAACTTCTCTAATCTGCGGACCAGTCTATCCCGTTCAACCTGGCTGAGTTCCATGCTCAAAATTGCCTCCGCTAACGATGAGCCCAGTTCGCCTACAAAGCCGCCCAACTCACCGTCTGAGTCATCGATGTATTCAATGGCTCGATTGGCTTCTTCGAGCAGCACGAGCAGAATCTCGAGAGCAGTCCCAGCATCTCCGGCATCCAAGAATTTCACGGCAGATTCCTGTACTTCGCGCAACTGTTTCGTCAGATCGCCGACATGCCAATAGGCCTCCGACATTCTCATTCCATCCAGACTATGAAGGATTCCGATAATATGACGGCGGTAGACTTCGATATTCACTTTTTTCTTGCGCTGCTTTTTGGACTTCGAAGGAACGGATGTCATGGCTTCGATCCGGTCATATAGATCGGGCTGTTCCTGGATCAGTTTAGTTAAAATCGCGATGAGATCGTTATGATCCAGATCGGCCAGAAGTTCCGCCGGCTCTTTGCGTGTGGCAAACGATTTTGGATGATGCAGATATGCAAGCAACAAAGCAACAATATGTTTGCAGTAGCCGCCATATTCGTAGAGACACGTACATGACGTCTCTGCGATGCCCGCCTCATCCAGTTCCACTTGCACCCGGTAATAGGGTGCATAAGTGCCAGCGCACTCGCCGCTCAACAGGGAGCCCTGAATGGTGGTATTCGAAACCGCACCTTCTCGATAGTATTCCTCGCCGCGCTGAAAGCTTTCCGGGCTTGCTCCCGTGCGGACCATGCTCTCGGTGATTTTGAGTGATGCCATCTGGTTCTACCATTCATCGATCACAAAACTGCCTGCAAAAGGATTTGTGAATCGAATCCCTTCCAAAGTTTGCCCATCTTGAAAGTCCTCCGTAAAG
>JBJKOR010000269.1:0-7591 GCA_046707185.1 Anaerolineales bacterium
ATCACATCGAGTATGAAGACCGAAATGACAGCCATGTAACCCCAGCCATGTTCATTTTGCTCGGACTTTCGCTTCACGAACCGATCCATGAAAATATTCCTTTTCCTTATTGCCCAGTGATCCATAACTGCCAAATAGGAGCGGGCAAACACCTTATCTTACTGATCGTAGATGAACTTTAGATGAAGGATAACTGGGTCTTCCGCAATTTTGTTGATGTAAGAATGGTGTGATCCTAGCATTGCTCGGAACTCAAATGATACCCGCTCGTTATGCACCCTGTTTGCCACACAGGGAATGGTGCCATGCCTCTTGGTATTACACTTATCGAATTATAGGTGAGATCATGGCCGGGTCGATTTCGTATCCGATCAAGCCGAATCTGTCGTGGCGAACCTTTTATGATCCTGTTCCGTAATGGTTGGTAGATGTCAAAAGATAACAAGTATCCGCCATCAACCGAGGCCGGACATCTGAGCGATGAGCAGTTAGCTGAGCGCGCAGTCTTGGGTGAGCAAACAGCACTGTCCCAGTTGGTTGATCGCTATCATGCACCATTGTTGGGGTATCTTTTCCGGTTGCTATACGGTAACCGTACTTTAGCGGAGGATTTAGTACAGGAGACTTTTATACGTGTCCTGCGGCAGAACAGCTACCAGGTCAACAGGCCATTTAAGCCTTGGTTGTATGCAATCGCTACTAATCTGGCACGGGATTATTTTCGTTCTCCCGAATCCCATCCTACCCACTCCATTGATAATTCTCTTTTGGAACTGAGGGACACATCTCCTAGTCCCGAAGAACTTATCCAGGCTGCTGATTTGGGTCAGGAGGTTATGCTTGCAATGCAGCGGCTGGGTCCCGAATATCGAACCGTGTTATTCCTGCGGTATTACCAAAGCTTTAGCTTGCAGGAAATTGCAGAGACCTTGGGATTGCCGCTTGGCACAGTGAAGTCGAGGCTGTCGGTGGGAACACATCGCCTTCGCGATTTTCTGGTTGCGATAAAGGAAGAGTGATTAAGATGGCAAAATCATCAATTAACAAACCATCTGAACACTTGGCTGAGTTCTTGCGCGAGCAAGGAGAAACGCCCGAGGATGTGCAAAAATTATCCCAAGTGCTAAGTATCCTGGATGAATGGTAAGCGCCGATTCCAACACCTGCAGACAGCGAGCAATTGTCGAAGGATCTCATGTTATCCATCCCAGCGAGATTCACAATACGAAATGCCATAAACAGTAAGCATCAGGGCGTGTGGCACGAATTTATCTTTCTTCTTAAATTGGTGCGGACTCAGGTTAGCTTGCTCCGACCTTCCTTCTGGCTCATATCGGCATTGATCGTTCTTCTTGGATGCCTGCTGATCCTGAACGAGACTAATCTAAGTCAAGCGGTGGTATTGCAAATCGTCGGGCCGCTACTGTGCTATCTGGGTGCCACAAGCGCGTTTAGGGGACTGGAGCTCAATACCCTTGAGCTTGAGCTTGCCTGTCCGCCTTCACCTCGACAACTCACTATTGCGCGGCTGGTCATCATCCTCAGCTACGATATCATTCTGGGCCTGACTGCGAGTTTGCTGCTATTATCTCAAGCAGGCGATGGTCTGGTGATGTTAAGCCTGCACTGGTTAGCGCCTTTACTACTTGTCTATGGGTTGACTTTATTGCTTTCCCTCAGAATGCCTGCTCACTATGCCGCGGCCCTAACCTATGCAGGTTGGCTGGCAGTTTTGATTCTTACAATGGCCAACAAGAATGGTATGCGGAGTCCATCCAATATCTTTTCCAGCATGACTGAATTGGGATTTGGTCTGGCAGGACTGGTATTGATTTGTGTTGCGATTGTTTTTCTGCCCAAAGCCATTATGGGCCTGCTGCCCGGCAAAAAATCAGTGTTGGCGAACCTTCAAGCGCATTGATGCGTAATGGCTTATTGAACGGCTAATCAAATCGGCCGCCTGAAAATGAAAACGGACAGACGTTGAAAAGAGAGTCAATGACCATCGTGCAAAATAAAATAGTAGCAAGTAAAACCGAGTCTACCCCAGCCCTAGAGAAAATTATCCAGGTCACCGGCTGGGAATTGAAGCATTACAGTTTCAACAGATCCAGTTGGGCACAAGGCGCAGTTGCCTTCTTCCTTTTCATAGCACTGATGGTAATTCGCAACCAATGGGGATACGTTCTGGGAACTACCGCTTTGGGACAACTGGCGGAATTGGTCTACAATCTGATGCTGATTTTCGGCATCATGCTTCCTTTCCTAGTGACGGATCAGGTAGCCCATGATTATCAGGAGCGGATGCACGAACTGTTGATGACCACTGCCGTACCGGCTCGTATCTATGTATTGGGTCGTTACTTAATTGTTTTGTTGGTGAGTCTTTGCCTGGCAATTGCCCTATTGGTCTCACAACTACTAGTCAACCTGATTCTTCCTATTATCTACACTAACTTCCCAGTAGCTGATCCGCTCATTACCTTATCTCTATGGTTGCGATTGACTCTTCCAGCGGCAATACTGGTTGGAAGCCTTTGTTTCTGTTTGGGGACACTTTTTCCTCGTGTCACGGCCATCCCAAAGATAGCAATGGGAATAGCATGGATCATTCTGGCGCTCGACAACGATCCCACGGAACTGATGAGAACCAGGCGAGCCTACTGGAATCCCACTGGAGCTGGAATGATTACTTTGGCATACAAGCAGTTCCAAGATTTAGCCAACCACGAGTTAAAAAACACTTTAGGGCCCGTACAGCGAGCCAACTTGATCATTCGCCTACAACAAAACCTCCCTAACTTACAGCCCTGGATAGGGCCATTCTTGATCCTTGCAACGATTGGTTTGCTTCTAGGTTTTCTGGCCATTGTCAGCTTTCGAAGATTTCGCAGCGTTATGAATGGATGAGAAAAAATGAAATCGAAGACTCTTATATCAACTAGAGACAACAGCTCTCTTGGAAATCGTCCACTCCCGTTACTGAGCGTGTGGGGCTGGGAAATTCGCCGGGTGTTCGCTAAACGCTTGAACTGGGGCTTTGGTTTGGCTAGTTTTCTCTTCTTCCTGGCGATGATGTGGTTCAAACATGCCTGGGAGATGGGAACAGAAACCAATTTTCCTTTTACCCTCTATGGTACCAGCGCTATTGGAATGCTTTATGAGTTCACGGTAGTGTTGATGCTGGTATTTGCTTTTATACTACCATTTGTTGTGACCGAAGGTGTGGCAGGGGATTACAAGAAACGTACCCACGAAGTGCTCATGGCTACGCCATTATCAACATCAGCATATGTCTGGGGACGTTTCCTGGCTGTGTTGACCATTGGGTTAGGCCAAGCTGTCTTGATGTTGCTTGCTGCTCTTTTTATGGGATTGTTCCTGCACATGAGAAATGCGGTTTACCCACAGCCAATCTTGGGTAATCTGGTCATTGCATGGGGTCTCATCGTGATCCCTCCTACGCTATTGATCGCCGGGGTCGGCTTTGGCTTGGGCACATTGTGGCCACGCAGGACGAGAACGATCATGCTTGGAGTTGTGATCGCTTGGGTTTTGTTTTATACAGTCGGAGAAACCTTGTGGATTAACCCAACAGGTATCAACATTATGTATAACCTGATTCCGCAATTTACCCAAACAGTCGAAACTAATTTTGCCGCTATTCCCGTGAGTCAACGGGTTGCTTGGGTGGGACAAATGCAGGCAATACTGCCCGACCTGCGGCCGTGGGCGCTGCCTCAATATAGCCTGGCCTCCGTTGGTGTTTTGTTGGTGTTGGTTGCTGCTATCGGGTTTCGACGGTTTAGGAACGAATTGGAATAAGGAAATAGGAGATAAGACGTGGAACTGAGCATTGAGCATTTGAATAAACAATATGGTCATTTTGTGGCGTTGCGCGATATTTCGCTATCTTGTGGTTATGAGATGATAGGGCTGGTCGGACCAAATGGCGCCGGGAAAACCACCTTGATGCGCATTCTAGCCACACTCATTCCTCAGACAGCTGGAAAAGTTACTTGGAATGGCAAGGACATTCGTGAAGATGCCCAGGCTGTTCGTCAGGCATTGGGTTATCTTCCTCAGGAGTTTGGTCTCTATGAAGAATTTAGTGCACGCCAGTTTCTAAGATACTTGGCGGCAATGAAAGGATTACCAGATAGTCTTGCTCGGCAGCGAGTAGATGAATTGATTGAGTTGGTTAACTTGGAAAAGAACGCGGATCGAAAACTACAAACTTACTCTGGCGGAATGAAGCAACGGGTTGGCATAGCTCAAGCTTTGCTGAATGACCCGGAACTCCTCATTGTGGATGAACCGACTGCAGGCCTTGACCCTGCTGAGCGTGTTCGCTTCCGAACGCTGTTGTCCAGCTTGACAGCTGACCGGCTGATCATTCTCTCGACCCATATCATTGGGGACGTGGAAGCGGTTGCAAATCGGATCATTGTACTTAACCAGGGCCAGATCATTGCTGACGAAACACCAGGTGAACTGCTGAAGCGTGCAATGGGACAGGTGTGGTCTCTTACCGTTGACGCTACAACGGCATTACAACTGCAGCAACATGCGTTGGTGAGCGCTATGGTGCAACAACCGAATGGCGTAACGTTGCGGGTTATTAGCCCAACCTCTCCCCATGAAGGCGCGGTAGTGGTGGAGCCTAATCTCGAAGATGCTTATTTGCTAACCATCGGCAATGGAACAACAAAGACAGCATGAAATTTATGGATCTCAATAGTTGTTCAAAAGTGGTTGTGCTGTGCCCTTATTACTGGTAACCGATGTGTATCAACTTGAGGTGGTTAGCTTAAGCTCCAAGACAGACAATATTATTATTATTTTGAGAATGACGACTGTCCGGTCCAAGTGTCCAAATTGCCAGCAGTGGTCATTGTCCATCCACAGTCGTTACGTTCGCCATCCATCAGATCTACCTTGGAGTGGCATACCAGTTCGGATCGAATTGCAGGTTCGCCGATTTCGTTGCTCCACACCGAATTGCCATCATCACTACTTCACCGAGCATGTTCCAGAAATTGCATTGTCCTATCGTCGCCGCATCCCGGAGCCTCAAACAGTTGGAAATCCTATAAGTGTGGTTTAATTGAAACCATGCCATCATTCGGCACTTCACTTAAAGCCCTCTTCCAACTGGGAATCGAACCGTTGGCTTTGAATGCATTATATAAACTTGGATTACGAATGGGATATTACAAGAGAATAGAGAGTAGAAGAACAGAGACTACTCATCTACCCTCTGATCATCTATTCTCTTTGCCGCAGCACGATCAACTCATCCGAACGCTTGGTGCCGACGGCAAAGCCGCGTTGATTACAGAAGCGGACAAAATCGTCAGCGGAAAATTCCGCCTATTCGGCGGCGAGCCTGTCCCGCTTCAATTGACGTTCAACGAGCCGCTTCAGTATTGGACGGATTACGAAACCGGCAAAGCGCTTATTCCCTACTCCCAATCCCCGATTCACGATATCAAGTTTCTTTGGGAAGCGGCGCGCTTTGGCTGGGCATTTACATTGGGGCGCGCCTACTACATTACCCAAGACGAAAAGTATTCAGAAGCTTTCTGGAAATATTTCGAGATATTCACCGATGGCAATCCGCCTTACCTCGGCCCACATTGGATGAATGGTCAGGAAGTTGCCATTCGATTGATGGCGCTGGTTTGGTGCGCGCACGTCTTCAAATCGCAAAGCGCAAAACACAATGAGAAACTCGCAAGATCCATTGCTCAGCACGCATCACGAATTCCTCCCACGTTGATCTATGCGCGCTCGCAGAATAACAATCACATTATCACCGAATCCGCGGCGCTGTTCACAGCCGGCATTGCGCTCGATCAACCCAAATGGCGCGAGCTGGGATGGCGGTCACTAAATCGCGTCCTGCGCGCACAAATCAGTTCCTACGGCGAATACATCCA
The DNA here is from genome assembly GCA_046707185.1 of Anaerolineales bacterium. Lineage (GTDB taxonomy): Bacteria > Chloroflexota > Anaerolineae > Anaerolineales > Villigracilaceae > Fen-1038. The sequence goes on from JBJKOR010000269.1 coordinate 5,943, forward strand.
GCACAGCACGAACTATCATCGCCTCATGCTGCAAACCGTTTTATGGGTGGATCTGATTCTGCGGGAACGACATCAGCACTGGCCTCCGCTGACTCTCGAAGCGTTGACGCGCTCCGCACATTGGTTATTCTCGATGCTTGATCCCGCTTCGGGACGCGTGCCGAATCTGGGTTCCAATGACGGAGCCTTGATCTTCCCTTTGAGTTCTGCCCCGTTCGACGATTTCCGCCCGACGGTGCAAGCCGCGGCGCGCGCCTTTTTACGCACAAGCTTGCCATCGGGCGCGTGGGATGAGATGTCACTTTGGTTTGGCTTAAGTGAATCCAAACGCACCGCCGACTCGGATGCTTACATGGGTGAGCACTTGCGCGGCAAAGAATCGTGGGCTTATCTGCGCGCCTCGGGTTTCAAGAGTCGACACGCACACATGGATCAACTGCACTTCGATCTATGGTGGCGCGGACTCAACGTCGCGCAGGACGCGGGAACCTATCTCTATAACGGCGATCCGCCCTGGGACAATCCGCTGGCTTCGACGCGCGTCCACAACACCGTTACAGTGGATGGCCACGACCAGATGACGCGCGGCGGACGCTTTTTGGTACTCGATTGGTTCCCAGCGTATTCGAAAAGTATATTGGAAACCGACGAGAGAATCCTTGGCCGCGTGCTCGCCTATCATAAAGGCTATCGAAAGCTTGGCGTTCGTCACGAACGCCTTGCAACGGTTTTCACCGACGAACGCTGGCAAATCGAAGATAAGCTGATTTTCGCCAAAGCCGGTGAGCATGTTTTTCGATTGCATTGGCTGCTCATAGATGGCGAGTGGAGAATAGAAAATAGAGAACAGGGAGTAGAAGTCAGTATAAAGTCACCCAAGGGTTGGCTGACTTTGATTATCAAGACCGATCCACCGATCTCCAATCTCTACTCGTTAGTTTCTCTTGTTCGTGGCGGTGAATTGATTTACGGACAACGTGAAGTAAAACCTTACGAAGGCTGGTTCTCGCCGACTTACGGAATGAAAGTCCCTGCGTTATCATTAGCCGTTGAAGTGACGTCAAATAAAACCTTCACATTCACCAGCGAATTTATTTTCCCAAAATGACGTCATTGCGAGGAGTAAAACGACGTGGCAATCTCATGTTCTTATACAATTCTTTATTTGCAGGTCAGTTGAGATATCACCCCCTTGTGGGATTGCCGCGCGGCGCTAAAGCGCCACTCGCGATGACAGAATCAAAGTATGCACATTCTTATCATTCATCAAGCCTTTGCGTCACTCGACGAACCCGGCGGCACGCGCCATTATGAATTTGCGCGCCTGCTGGCCGCGCGCGGGCATAAAGTGACGGTGATCGCAAGCAGTGTAAGTTTTATTACAGGAGCCCCCACCCAGCCTCCCCCAAATACGACAACGAAAAATTTGAATCCGCATACAGCCGTTGAATCGTCGGATTTGGGGGAGGTGCCGGAGGCAGAGGGGGTAAGGATTCTTCGTGCCCGCGTTTATTCTGCTCTCCATAAGTCCTTCTTCCATCGAGTCATTGCATTTTTCTCGTTCATGATTTCCTCGTTTTGGGTTGGACTCGGCGTAAGGAACGTTGATCTCGTCTGGGGCACATCGCCGCCCATCTTTCAAGGCGTGA
>JBJKOR010000270.1:0-2396 GCA_046707185.1 Anaerolineales bacterium
CAATATAGCGTCAAGCGACTGGGCGTGGATGAGAACCGTTGTGTTGTTTTACCTTGCGGGATTGACTGCGCATCCTTTGATGACTTGGATAAGTTAGAAGTGCGGCGTGAACTTCGAGGTAACTATGGAATCGGTGAGCAGGATTTTGTTTTTCTAAGCGTTGGAGCGATTAACCATCAGAAAAATCATATTGCAACGGTTCGGGCTTTCGCCAATATAGCGACAGAGCTTTCACGCACCAAGCTTGTAATTTTAGGTCCCGCTTATGAGAAGTCTCTATTGGATGAAATAGAGAGCTTTGTAAAGAAGCGTCATCTGAGTGACCGCATCATTTATGCTGGTTCTGTTCCTAGCGCGCAGAAATATTACGCGATGGCCGATGGGTTTGTTTCCGCCGCCTTCTTTGAAGGTGGACCCCTAAACTTGCTGGAAGCTTTAAAGGCTGACTTGCCCATTGTGATGACAAATGTGGGGCTGGCTTCTCACTTCAAAGGTATGTCTGGCATCCAGATTATTGATCCCCCAGTGGATATCTTCAAGTTTCATGGTGCGATCTGGCAGCTCACTTCAAATCCAGCCTTCGAGGAATGGCTGGCTACTGCCATGGTGCAAACTTACAATGATCATCGGCGTCCTGATCCACCCTTGGAATTGCTACAAGCATTTGATAAATCTGTTGCTTACAAGCTTTATGTTAAGTTAATTGAAGACTTGCTCCATGGCAAAAATATACACAACCAGGAATTTTCTGTCTGGCCCAATAAGCTTAGAAATTTCATTGAAGAAAAAGACGGTTACTAATATGAATGAAATTTTTACTGTTTTTTAGAATGACCAAAGTGTAAAAATTCTCGTTTCTACTGGCCAAGACCTTGTACCATCCTTCTTTGTAAGAGGGCATTTCTTTTGTGCGGAAGAATTAGATGATTTGCTCTTATGCTTAATCCGATGAAATCGCACATTGAATCCAGATCATGCCTCTGAACACGGGAATTTGTTTATTTGTAACAGGTCACGACTTTTCTAGCAAAACGGTGTTATGAGTAACATGGTACTTGATACGACCAAGCCAGGGATCGAAGAAAAATCGCGAGAAGAATTGATTGCGATGATCTACGAGCTAATGGCAGAGATCGAGCGTTTGAAACAGGGACGTGCGAATTCGCGAAATTCTTCGCAACCGCCATCGCGGGATTACAAGCCGAATGAGACGAAGAAACGCAGAAGGCATAAAAAGGTTGGAGCCAAAGATGGACATGAAAAAGCCGAGCGTCCGCTGGTGGACAATCCCAATCGGGTGATTGAAGGGTGGGCTGAAAGTTGTCCAAAATGTCATGTCGATTTATTGGATCAGGTTCCAGAACATACGATACGGCGGCAAGTGACCGAATTGCCGGAGATCAAGCCTGTGGTGATAGAAACACGTCAACATGAAGTGCGCTGTCCATGCTGTGGTCGACTGCAACGCGGGAAACTACCTGAAGGTCTGGAAGCGGGACGGCAGTTTGGGCCGCGTTTGGAAGCGACGGTGACCAATCTGCACCACGAACATCATCTGGGATTTGAGCGCATCGGCCAGGTCTGCTAGGAAATCTTGGGGGTCACGTTGAGCAAGGGGGGGTTGGTTTCGATTGTAGAGCGTGCGGGGAAGGCGGCCGGGTCCGAAGCCAAGGCGATTAGCGAGCAAGTGCGCCAGAGCCAAGTGATTGGCAGCGACGAAACCAGCGCCCGCGTGCACGGACGCAACTGGTGGGAATGGGTCTTTGTGGGCGGGAATTGCGAATATCATACGATTGAGCCAAGTCGTGGCTATGATGTGATTGAGAAGTTCATGCGAGAGTGCGAAGCGGAAGTCTGGGTGTGTGATTGCTGGAAAGCACAGTTGCACGCACCCACCCAACGTTGCCAGATTTGCTTGTCGCATCAAATCCGTAACCTGCAAAGACTGATCGAGAAGCGGCCACATTTGCGATGGGCACAAGAAATGCAGGCCTTGTTCCGAAAAGCGATCCATTTAAGCAAGCGGCGCTGGCAATTAACCAAAGAAGGATTTGAAAGGCAGGTGACCATCCTGGAAAAATGCCTGGAACAACTCCTCCAACGAACCTTCAGGGGCCTGGGAGTCAACCTGCTCCAACGCTATCGAAAGTATCGGGATTCCTTATTCGTCTTCTTACATCGCTCCGATGTGCCTGCCCACAACAATGCCTGCGAACGCGCCTTGCGTCCATCGGTCATCCATCGCACATCGTCCCGATGTCCTTACGGGAAAGTCATGGGGAGCTTTCGCTCCGATTGGGGCGCACAGGGCTATGCGGCTTTGGCGACGGTCTTGAATACCGCCAAACGTCATGGACAAAGCACATTCCAAAAACTCGTCGCTTTGATGGGCCAGC
>JBJKOR010000271.1:0-1835 GCA_046707185.1 Anaerolineales bacterium
CGCAATCCCTCCACCGGCGAAAAGAAGATGATGGGTGAGTACCTGCTCAACGCACAAGGCGAAGATGTGGTGGCGGGCATTCGCAACACCAATCCCATTGAAGACCTGAAGGATTATATGCCGCAGACTTATGTCCAATTCATGGATATCACGTCCAAGCTGGAAAAGCACTACAGAGATATTCAGGATGTGGAGTTCACCATCGAGCACGGCAAGTTGTGGATGCTACAGACGCGCGTTGGCAAACGCACCGCAAAATCTGCGGTCAAGATCGCAGTCGATATGGCGAACGAAAGGCTGATTACGAGAGATGAAGCAGTCAAGCGCGTCACACCGGAACAGGTGGACACACTGCTCCATCCGCAGTTCGATGCCTCGGCGTTGAAGGAGGCGGAGGCATCTGGTAAATTCTTTGCCAAGGGTGTCAACGCATCGCCGGGTGCAGCCGTCGGTCAGGTTTATTTCGACGCGGATACGGCTGAGAAGATGGCGAAGGAAAGCAAGCAGGATGTCATCATGGTTCGTCCGTTCACCAAGCCGGATGATGTACATGGCATGATCGCTGCCAAAGGCGTGTTGACCAGTGAAGGCGGCGCGACGTCGCATGCTGCAGTGGTTGCGCGCCAATTTGGTATTCCGTGCATCGTCGGCGCTTCCGTGATAAATATTGATCTTGAGAATCGCCTGATGACGGTTGAAGGTAAAACTGTCCGCGAAGGCGAATGGATTTCTGTGGATGGCACAACCGGTAATGTATATACTGTAAAGGTCCCGATGACGGCGCCGTCCTTGGAAGAACAAACCGAATTGATGACGCTTTTGAAATGGGCGGATGAAATTGCGGCGCGCAAGGATATGCGTGTCGCACCGAAAGGCTGGCCGACACGTGGACTGCAAGTTTGGGCGAACGCCGATTATCCGAAGGACGCGCGCCGCGCTCGTTCGTATGGCGCGGTCGGTATCGGCCTATGCCGAACCGAGCACATGTTCTTCGAGCCGGAGCGTCTGCCAATTGTCCAGCGCATGATTTTGGCGGAGACCAGCGAAGCGCGCACGCAGGCCTTGAATGAATTGCTTCCGACGCAGCGCAAAGACTTCGACGGGCTGTTCGATGCGATGGATGGCTATCCGGTCATCATCCGCTTGATCGACCCGCCGCTGCATGAGTTCATGCCGTCAGAGGAAGCATTGCTCGAAGAAGTGATCACGATGCGGGTCAAGAATGAGACGGTTGGTTTGGATGAGAAGGAACATCTGCTCAAAGAGATTCAAGCCATGCACGAATCGAACCCGATGATGGGCTTGCGCGGCGTTCGTTTGAGCATCGTCATGCCGGAGATTGTCGAGATGCAGGTGCGCGCCATCTTCGAAGCCGCAGCCGATTGCACGCTGCGCGGTATCACGGTCAAGCCGGAAGTGATGATCCCGTTGACCGGAACAGTCAAAGAACTCGAATGGATTCAGCCGCGACTCGAGCGCATCGCTTCAACGGTGATGAATGAGAAGAAAGTCAAGTTCAGTTATAAGTTTGGAACGATGATCGAAATCCCGCGCGACGCAGTGACCGCGGCTGAGATCGCCACGCACGCGCAGTTCTTCTCGTTCGGCACGAACGACCTGACGCAGATGACCTTCGGCTATTCGCGCGATGACGCCGAACGCAACTTCCTCGTGACTTATGTGGAGCAGTGCATCCTGCCGAAGAATCCGTTCCAGACTTTGGACCGCGATGGCGTGGGACGCCTGATGAAGATGGCGATTGCCGATGGACGCACGACCCGACCTGAACTGGAAGTGGGTATCTGCGGCGAACATGGCGGCGATCCCGAATCGAT